>JANXWM010000433.1 GCA_025351145.1 Chitinophagaceae bacterium | reverse complement strand
TTTTAAAACGCCTGCAAAGCGAAAGCGAAAACTTCTGGAAGAAAAACGACCGTTTGCAAAAAGCTGAAGCCCAGGGTTTAACGCCGGTGCAGGTTTATATTCTTGCTTCAATTGTGGAAGAAGAAACAAATAGGAACGATGATAAGGGCAAAATAGCAAGCGTGTATATTAACCGCATAAACAAAGGCATGGCATTGGGTGCAGACCCAACCGTAAAATATGCCCTGCGTGATTTTGGCCTAAAGAGAATTTTATTCGGGCACCTTAAAGTGCAATCTGATTATAATACTTACCTGCATAAAGGCTGGCCACCAGGACCAGTCTGCACGCCTTCTCAAATAACCATTGATGCAGTTTTAAATGCTCCACGCACAGATTATCTTTTCTTTGTGGCGAAAAGTGATTTTAGTGGTTATTCGCATTTCAGCGCGAACTTTGCAGAGCATGAACAATATGCTAAAGAATATCAAAAAGCGCTGGATGAACTGATGGCCAAAAAACAAAAACCTTAATGCTTTGACGAAACTTGAACGCATCATACTTACCTCGAAACCTGTTAATGCCGTAAGGCAGCGGAGCAAGAAAATAATACTTCCCGGTTTTCATGGGCTGCCATTGTACGATGTGGTTAAGTTCTTTTTCATGCAGATACAGCGCGAAGGTTTAAACGTGAGAGCTGCCGCTATTTCGTTTAATATTATCATGGCCATTCCTGCGGCGAGTTTATTTTTGTTTACCCTGCTGCCTTACCTTCCGGTAGCAAAAAATATTCATGCAGAAGTGCTGCGCGTTATTATAGACATTACCCCCAACAGCGAAACAAAAAATGCAGTTACGGGTTTCCTCGACGACTTTTTTAATAAACCAAAGAACGGGATGCTCTCCGTGGGTTTTGTACTTGCAATTTTTTATTCATCCAATGCCATGATGGGCATTATCCGCAGTTTCGACCGTTCGCTGATGGTAAAGGCGCAAACAAACTTTATAAAAAAAAGGATGCGTGCCATAATGCTTACCATTATTATGGTGCTGCTAATTGTAGGCACTGCACTTATTTCGGCAGGGCAGGGGGTATTATTCAATAAAATAATGGAGTGGCTCAGCATAAAAAATAACAGCGTAAGGGTATGGATACAATCCCTTCGCTGGGTGGTAATTATCGCGTTGTTCCTTTATTCAATCGCCTTCATTTATAAGTTTGCACCAACAGTACATAAACGCTGGAAGCTGCTATCGCCTGGTGCCATCTTTGCCACATTTTTAATGATACTCGCCACTTATCTTTTCTCTTTATGGGCGCAAAATTTTTCCTCTACGATAAGTTTTATGGCTCAATAGGAACAGTGCTCATGATGATGCTCCTCATATTTATCAACTCACTCGTATTGCTGATCGGTTACGAACTAAACGTTAGCATCAATCATTTAAAAGGCGAGCAGGAGAGCAGGCTATTGGCAGAAAAACAGGGTGATAGTTAGGGCATTATTTACCCGCCATTTGAATCGTTGTTCAACATCCTTGCGTCGCACTCTTGTACGTTCTGATTATATATTGGGCTTTTACCAAAGCGAAGAATGAAGCGAATTGTTGCTGGCCAAAATAAACGGTACAGGGAAATGAACAAAAAAAGCGGTCTTTGTTTGAAAATCGTAATCATCGCTTTGAATTTCGTTATATAAATCTTCGCTGCTGCAATTTCTTTGCATCTTGAAAATTATCAACATTCAAACTGCATGAACAAAAATATCAAAAAAGTAGTACTGCTTTCTGTGCTTTTACATCTTGCTTATTCTTCTTTCTCGCAAAAAACAGACAGTACAAAAAGTGCCACTCATTTTTTTGGGTCGGTAAGTGTTACCAATAACGGCATTTCAATTGTACCTTCTTTTTCTCTGGGTAAACCTGCGGTTCAATTCGATCTGTCGATAGAAAAAAAGAGGTTTAGCTTTGAACAGGATCTCCGGTTCTCATTGGCGGGAAAGCCCTGGGGTTTTCTTTTTTGGGGCAGGTATAAATTGGTAAACAATGATAAGTTTAAGATAGGTATAGGTACGCATCTCGGGCTCAATTTTAGAACATCAGTTTTACCAATAAACGGGGATTCAAGTGAAGCCACAGTTGTAAGGCGCTATTTTGCTACAGAGTTGTTTCCAAGGTATTCGCTTACAAAAAACATTAGTGTTGGAGTCTATTATCTCTATTCCCATGGGCTTGATGCAGGCACCATTGGCAACACACACTTCATTACATTCAACACAAATTTTTCGAATATCAAAATTACTGATCAGTTTTTTATGAGGTTTAATCCTCAATTGTATTATTTAAAATTAGATGCAGAGGATGGTTATTATTTTACATCCACACTTACCCTTGCAAAGAAAAATTTTCCGCTTTCTGTTTCATCAACCATTGACAAAGAAATTAATTCAAATATTACAGGAAGCAAAGATTTTATCTGGAATATAAGCCTGGCTTACGCTTTCGATAAAAAGTTTGTGAAGCTATAAAGCAGGTTGTATATTATTTGCAACATTGCGGAGGAAACAGGACGATGCCCTTTGCACTGCAGATAAAAGGATTGCGACGCAACGAAGATGCCATGAAAACTGCTGCTGGTATTCTAATTATTTATTTAAAAGCTTCTATAGCATGTATTATGAAATCAGTAAGTTTGTGGCAGATGCGAACGATTGAAACGATAGAAGAATTTTACACACGAAAATTTGGAGGGATGCCTGCGGATATGCGTAAAGAGATAGGGCATTTCAATGTGTTTAAGTTAGACCCTTTTGTTGGGGATAATGCTAAGCCGGTGCCTTACGCCAGGAGGGATTATTTTAAAATTATGCTGGTAACGGGTAACTACAATATGCATTATGCTGATGGAGTTGCCGAAATACAAAAACAGGCACTGGTATTTACTAATCCGCAGATACCCTATAGTTGCGAATACACTGAAAGAATTATAAGTGGCTTTTTTTGTTTGTTCACCCCGGAATTTTTTCATCAGTTCGGGAACCTTGATCAGTATGCTGTTTTTCAGCCCGGTGGTACGCATGCATTTGAGTTGACAGATGAACAGGTGAACACGGTAACCGGTATTTATAAAAGTATGTTTGAAGAAATTGGTTCTGATTACACGCACAAATACGATGTACTCCGGAATCTTTTTTTTGAATTGCTGCACTTTGCTATGAAGTTGCCCTGTGCAAAATTTGAAAAGCAGCCCATAAATGCATCGCAAAGAATTTCAAATTTGTTTTTAGAACTGCTGGAGCGCCAGTTCCCCATTGATGAGGACCACAAAGAATTGAACCTTCGTTCTGCATCCGGTTTCGCAGAACAGTTAAATGTGCATGTAAATCATTTGAACCGCGCCGTAAAAGAATCCACAGAGAAAACCACCTCGCAAATTATTGCCGAACGCATTGTGCGGGAATCAAAGATACTGCTAAAACACAGTGCCTGGAATGTATCTCAAATCGCCTATGCATTGGGCTTTACAGAAACAACACACTTCAACAACTTCTTCAAAAAACATGTGGAGATAAGTCCGTTGAAGTTTAGGAATATTTGAATTTTGTACTAAGCTGTATTGCTGCTATCATCGGTTGTTGTGTCACTCACTTGTACGTTCAGATTATAAAGCAACTTTTACCGCAGCGAAGGTGGGAGCGTATTTGGTTAATAGTAAGATCAAATTGATGGAGAAGATGAAACTCTGCCGAAACAGAATTACTTAAATTAAGGAATTATTTTATATCCATTTATTTGGATACACTTTTGAAAGATATCAGGTTTAACGGCCCCATCAAACCTGAAGGCTTTAAAGGCATATCCTTGTTAAGAATAGTTTCAATGGGCGAAGTAGTCCAGAGACTTTTCACACTCCCAAATTGAACAAGGTCTCCAATAAATCGGTTGCGGCAAACATTTGCTACCGTTATCTCAAGTTTGTTTTCTGCTTTCAACATACCTGTTACAACGAGGCGTGTATTAGGCTGCCAGGCATAAGCAAGTAATTTGCCATTTAAAATTACTACGGCTGTTGCACTAAGGTTACCAAGATCCAGAACGATTGAGTCATTTGAGTTAGCAAATTTTTGTGATACACTGAAATTGATGGTGTACTTTGCTTTTCCTGCAAAGTATTTTATGGCGGGCTCGTCAAATTCAGTAAGGGATTTCAATTTAGTTATCTCAACAGGTTGAATCACGTCATCAGAAATAGGAAAAAATTCAATCCTGGTTTTCGAATCCCCAAGATCAACGATTTCAGGTTGGGTTAATTTGGCATTTATAACTTTGCTGTGATTGGTTATGAAAGTATAGTCACCGGATAGCTCAGATGTAAATTCGATTTTTTCTTTTCTAAAAAAAGCATGAGGAATTACAAACGTGGTATCATTAAGCTGTTGCTGCGGAAAGATTTTTTTTCCAGCAAGTGTTACTTGTTGAATGAAATGATCAGGCGCATTATTTTTAAAAATAAATATTTTGGATTCATAAGGTTTAAAGGAAACAGGTATCCGGGTTTGATTGTTCTCAACTGAGTAAATGGCAGGCTTTGAAATTGAACCATTTTCAGGATCCCATATTTCAAAAATTTTGTTGGCTATTCTGAATGAAACCTCCCGGTTTATATTTTTGTTTTGCTGATTAAATACATAATAAACATCTGCATTTTCCAATTTTCTGTGGATATATACTTATTTGCTTAAATAATTCCGATTTATTATATTTGAGTAACCAATACTTACTGATATGGCTTACTCAATTGAGCTTTCATCTATTGAAGTTGCAGAGTTAAAGAGATTAAGGCGCGGTGAAAAAGATGGCAAAATACTTCGGCGCTACCAATGTGTATGGATGGCACACGAAGGTCTCCCTAAAAAAGAAATAGCCTCAAGACTTGGGGTCAATATAGATACGGTAACAGACTGGGTTAAGCTGTTTAATAAAGAGCGGTTAGCAGGTTTAAGTAAACTGCATTATGAAGGCAGAAGGCCATCTGCCCTGGATGCCATTAAAGATTTACTGATAAAGCATATCAGGGAACAATCAATCAGCAAACTTTCTGAGCTGCAGGATTTTTTAGAAGCCAAACATTCAATTGCAGTCGAACATAGTTGGTTAAGCCGCTATTGTAAAAAAAACTCCATTGCTCTTATAAAAAGACAAGGCTGATACCAGGCAAAATCCCGTCAGAACAAATACAGGAATCATTCATACAATTGATGGAGCAACTCTACGGATGTGCCTGTAATGATGACAGGGAAATATTACTGTACTTAGATCCTATGCACCAGATACACAACAATGAGAATGATTATGCCTGGCAACCAATAGGGCTTGCAGGTACTAAAAAAGTGCTGGCCAACACTGGAAGAAAACGACTCAATATTATTGGCGCAGTTAACCCCGTAACTTTTGAACCAACTATTATGCTGACAGAAGAAAATTGTTGTGCAGAAGTAATAGAAGCATTTTTAACTGAAATAAAACACCGGTATTTCAATGCAACCTGTATCTGTATCATTTTGGATAATGCAAGATACCAGCGCAGTTATCTTGTACAACAAAAAGCAAAAGCGTTAGATATCGACCTTATCTATTTACCACCCTATAGCCCAAACTTAAACTTAATAGAACGGCTATGGAGGTATTTTAAAAAGAAAGTAATGAAGAATAAATACTATGCAGATTATGCTTCCTTCGAAAATGCTGTTGACACTTTTTTCCAAACATTTAATGAGAGGATTGTGGATATGAAATCTTTATTGAATTTTAAATTCGGAATTATTAAAGCAAGCTAGTATACATTAATTCCTTCGGGTTGTTGGTATTGGTGGTAAGATCAGGAGTGATATTGAGTTCACTCAAAACTTCACCGATGGATTTTCCTGAAATCATTTTCCCTTTTCCGTAGTTGTTCTGACCCGAATCGCCCCAAAGTACCTCAGCTAATTTAGTGAATGCAACAGCATCTTTTTCTATTTCTAAAACCGATAGCATTTCAAGCGGTTTTGGGCCATAAACAATTGCACCATCATTTACCAATTCAGCAATGCGTTGTAAAGTGGCATATTCCATTTTGGTACTATTAGGCAACATCAACACCGGAAAACTTTGTTTGCCACCAAAAGAGATTTTGCCATTCACTACTTTTGATTTGTTTTTCAACATATCAATATTACATGCTGTTGCCTGAATTCCAAAAGGTAAATCATTGAGAAAGCTTTTGCTGAAAAACTGAGGAAGCTGATCGCCGGCATAAAAAACAACATCAATAACCGGTGTGCCTTTTTGAAGCACGTATTGAACCCGGGACTGATAAGTCATCCAGCCTTTATTAAATTCCCAAACAGGATTATTTCGATTAAAATGTGCGCCAAATTTACCTAAGGTCATTCCCGGTTTCTTATCAAATGGCTGATGTACAAAACTGTGCAGAATTAGTTGGTTAACACCAGAGCAATAAGCCGCATCGCCGAAAGGCTTTAAATCAAAAGGCGTTTCGGAGTAGTGTGCAAAATTTGTATAGGCCTCAGAACCTATTAACTGTTTATCGTATGCTAGTGCAGAAGACATTGGGAAGCCGGGTACAGGCCTGTTTGCAGGTTTGTAATCAGCAAACTTGTTTGCATCATTTTCAGCCCAAAATTCAGTCATTGGGAAATCTATGTATTGATTTGCTTTTAAAGGATCTAATGGCGGATATCCACCCCAGTTACTATAAATTGCTTCACCATGAAATTCCATTTGATTCCGATGACACAATTCACTAAAGTGCTTATAATAATTTTGATCGATCAGGTCGGCAATCGTTTTGCGGTAATCGTGCAGAAAGGCTTCAGAAAGCTGCATACTCCCAACGGTCTCTCCGCATAAAACAGGAATCCATGAAAGTAGATTATACCCTCTGCGGTTCTTAAACTCTTCTGAGAAAGTATTTGACCATGTTTGAAACCGGGCTTCCCAGCTATCCATCAAAATAAATTTCAGAGTATTTCCTTTGTAGTTGCCGGCAGACTCAATTATTTTATTTGCAAAACTGTTGAAATGTACATTAAGAGCAGTAGTATCCATTTTATCTACCTCCAATCCCAAACCTTCAGGAGTTGCAGGATTGTTTTTAATACCTGTTGAAGTATATCCAAAACGAATAACCTTCCAACGACCATTAGGTGCATTCCACTTCAGGTTGCCATCGGCAGACATAAAGCTTGAAATGTCGATGATTGAATTTTCTGTAATAGCCTTCTCACTGTCATTGACATTCACATCATGTACATTTTCTTTCACATCAAAAACGTTAGCTGATTTTTCAAGAAAAGAGCTAATGGCAGGGCTAAATGTTGGCGATTCCTCACTCTTAAGAATTTCAAGTTCTGCGATCGGGTAGGTGTCGAAAAAAGTGAAATTTGTCTTAGATAATTCCAGGCGAAAAAATTTGGCTTTTGTTTCTGGGAATAATGCAGTAATGGATTTGTTTACGCCGGTAAATTGAAGGTCGGCCACTTTTGTATACACAATGCCATCGTTAGAAGATGAAATAGTAAACTGAACATTGATTTTGCCCATATCGTCCCAACAAAATGGTAAATACGGAAAGATGGCCAGCTTATCGGCAGTAAATTCTGTATTCGAACTTATGTCAATTACATAGCCTTTTTTGAGATTGATTACACTTTTAGGATTGCCATCCGTGAGGGTATCTCCCACAGCAACTTTATTAAGTTCTATTCTTGCCTGGGCTTTGTGAAATGAATTTGGTTTGTCTTCTACAGGATAAACAATTACAGCCACATCTTTGTAGAAGCCTTCTACAGAAACAGGTTGCGCTAACGCTGTGCTTATTTGTATGCCACCATCTATTTCAGTTGTAGTCCACACATATTGCTTCATAGACAATTCTGGTGAAATCCAGGGCCCGCCGCTTGTGCTCCAACCATCACAATTTTGAAAGCCTATTGTAATTCCTAAACGGTTTGCTTCCTTCAATGCCCAATGAAACATTTCGTACCATTCTGGTGAATTGAATTTGACTTTAGGAACATCCACTTCTTTCGAATAAATATCACCAACATTCAATATGGTCGCCTGAACGATGCCATGTAGTTTCATAGCCTCCAAATCCTTAGTAATACCCTCCCTGGTAATATTACCACCCATCCAATGCCACCAGGTATGCATTTTTGAGGATTGTGGCGGGTTCTGAAAATCTGCCTTATTCAAAGCCGTTTGTGCATCAGTTCTAAATGCTGATAGAAATAATATCAGAAAGCTGGTTAGTACAAATTTCATTTTACTATTGTATTAAATATATTATTTGAATTAAAGGTGTTTGAGTTAAATAATCTTTTTTGCTTTATGAACGTCAAAAGATGCCAATTGATATGACGGTAAAGTGATTGCGATGCAACCAGGATGCCATAAAAAACTATGGCTGATATTTAAAATAATTAATTCAAGCAGTTTCTTAATTTAAAAGTTTTTTTCACATACCTCATATTTAGTTCGATAAATTTGAAATAATAAACATCATTTGAACTTCACACGCTCAGTTTTCTGATACAACAAAAATGGAAGTCACTGCTTTTAATTTCAATGGAAATCGTGTATAATCATGTCCGTTCTTTTTTAGATGCTCGACCTGGGTTATTGAAGTAATCTGCCCTGTAGACGGATCCCATAATTCCGGACGAATGTTTCCCCGTACTTCAGCAAAAGTTTCAACAACATCATTTGACGAGTTGGCAAAGAAATAAATATCACGATTATCTTTTTGTTTATGGATATAAGAAAACATACCACCTCCACTTGAAGGAGTGGGGTTTTCTGTGAAAGATACATCTGCATCAATATTTAAGCTGTTCAAGGTTTCAGCAATCAGGTTTTCATTTGGTTTGCGAATGAATACAGCCTTACCTTTCTTTTTATTAACGTTAATGGCAGATACTCCTTCCGGCATAGATAGAGATGAATTTATTCCGAACATTTCTTTGATGATTGCCTGAACCTGTTTGTCATTTGCTTGCGTTGCTTTATTGCTTCCAGCCAGTTCAGCAGCTTTTGATGGAAGCAATGAAGTTGCCAGCACTACTCCTCCCTGATCGTAATATGCTTTGATTTTTTGTAATGCTTTAAGTGAAATCACTTTCTCTCCAGGCAGGATAAGTACTTTATAACTTTGACTGTTCACTTTGTTTTCCAGTTCGAGGTTAGAGCCATTGATTTTAATTTTATCGCTCAACAAAAAATCGGGATGTATAAAGGTAAAGTCGCGGTGTACCTGACCGAGCAACATTTCACCAACGGCCATAAAATCATTATCATACGGCACGAAGCTACCCCAGCGCATATCCTTGGTATACTCTGGGGCATCAAAGTGATAGAATGCCTCAAGATCTGCAATGGGATAGAAAATGGCTATATCTGAAATACGCTTCCCACCTTGCAGCATCATGGAGCTGCGACCTACCCATTCGGCAAATGTTGTTGAGCCTCCAGACACATTGGAATTCGGAAGACCTGAACCCATCAATCTGTTAATCCCACGAACATAGAGTTCCATTAACCTACGGTATCCTGCAGTTTGGCCGGGAGGGGAAAAGGAACTGAAAGTCTCTGCGGCGACAATAGGTTTGTCGTAATAGTTTGCGCCATCGCTTACCAGTTTAAACCCATCACGACCTGTAGGGTAAGAGAAAATTACATCGACCATCGGAATAGGCTGAGCACGATAGAATTTAAATGGGTCGCCATTCATATCTACTGGTTGAGGGTCATAGTTTCCAGGGCAGTGCCCTGAAACTTCAATTTTATTTCTCACACCCCAATCAGAAACTATTTTCGGAAATCCATCAGCGAGCAGTTCAGCCCGTGTATCGAAGAAAGCAACACGGGCAGCATCTGTTTCTTGCCCGATGTTTTCCCAAAGAGCCGGATAATAAATCGCAGGATTTCGTCCTGTTCTCTCCTTGAATTTTTCATTGAACTTTGCAGTCCATGTTCGCTCTTCATCAAAAATGCCCACATCATCGAAAAAAGTTTGAAACAAAGTATTGCCAAAATATTCACCCACCTCTTTTGCATGTGGCTCATAAACTTTATCAACAAACCAATTAATTGCTTCAGGATCCATATAGTCAATAGCTGATCTGTAATCCAGTTCGCCCCCGGCAGCAGTGGCTGCAACACAATTAAAAATCATTACTTTCCATTCTCCTGCCGGAGCGTTCCAACGCAGTAAGTTCTTCTTTATAAAAGGCGAAAGGTCGATTCTTTCTTGAGTGGAAGAATTCATTGCTACAGCTGCCATCAATATACCTTTGTCAGAAATGTTTTTTATGAATTCCCTGGGGCCGGTTATAATTTCTTCTTTCTTCTCTAAAAGTTTTCTGTAATATTTTTCAGGGCTTGTGTGGTTTGCAATTCCACTTGGATATCCAACCTCATCATAGAAAATTACTTTTCGTCCATTTTTTTTTGTGTATACCAATATTTCTCTTAATTGATTAAAATATTCTTTACTCAAATATGCAGGAAGTGGAATAAGGCTGGAAACTTCCTGATCTTTAGGAACTTCATTTTTATATGGAGTTACGCCCGGAGGTAAAATCATAAGCCAGGGAGAAGCACCAGCAGGGCGTGTTACCTGAAGACCGCTGCCAATATGCCGGATATAACTTGGTTCAAGGTTTTGTTTACCCGCAAAAGGTTTATTGTCTGCAGGAGAAACAAGAATACCTCCATAGCCATATTTGACATAAATATTTTCGAGTTGCTCTTGTACGTTTGCAGTACCATGGTAATTGGTACTTCCTGCTCCCTGGAATGGGAAAAATGGCCTGTATTCAAATGGCGGGTCTTTGAAATGATCTCTCAGGTTTATTTTAGCTCCTGGTTGAGCGAAAGAAAATCCAATTGATAAAATCGCACAACAAATAGTAATTAATTTACGGATCATAATGATGGTGAATTTTGTTACTTGGAAAAATAAATATTTATCCTCCTTAAATTGATTTATTATTTAATTTCTCCGGAGGTAATTATTAATTTAATGCAAGATATTTCCCGACGATAAACTAACCGTCCTGTACTGTCTTAATTTGTACTGCCAACTGCAACGCCTTATGAGCTGTGCACTAAGCTTGCATAGAGATAAAGCACAGAATGAAAACAACCATATTGAGTTAAGCCCGCTTAAGTTTAGGAATGTTTAATGTTGTACTTAACTGTATTGCTGCTATCATCGCCTGTTTTGTCACTCACTTGTACGTTCAGATTAAAGATCAGCTTTTACCGCAGCGAAGATTGGCCGCCATTCTATTCTTAATAAAACAAAAGCCCCATCGGGCGCAACGTTAGTAGCCAATGAAAAATCATTCCATGTTTTAGAGC
>JANXWM010000409.1 GCA_025351145.1 Chitinophagaceae bacterium | reverse complement strand
TTTTAAAATCATTCTTCTATCAAAAAAAAATATTTTTTAATAGCCGCATAATACCAAAAATTTTCTTAAGCTTGCCCTTGAAAATACGTTCCGTACCAAGACTGCATCAAAAGCCGGCTCTGCTACCCTGCCGAAAAAAGTCAAATTTTTATATACGAAAGATAGTTTTGAAAATAGGGTTTCCATTAAAGTACCCGCTAAGATAAAAGTTGCGCTTAGTTTCTATAGCACAAGAGTGCAACGCAACTAAAGCTTCATACCTATTCTTCTGTTGGGTACAAAAATCTTTTACACAACATCTTCAAAATATTTTTCACTGCTGTTGCTTTGTGTATACTTTTACAGTATGGCACAGTTACAATTGGGGGAAGCGCTGAAACAGTTCTTAGATAAGAGCAAACTGAAGAACGGCATTCGTGCTGTGCAGATAGAAAGCATTTGGGCCGAACTGATGGGTAAGACCATTGCAAAACATACGGATAAAATTGAGATCGTTAACCAGACCTTATTCATTAATACCACAGTAGGCCCGCTTAAACAGGAACTGGTTTACCAGAAAGATAAAATTATTGAACGGGTGAATGAAGCGATGGGCGAAACGGTGATTAAGCAGGTTATTATCCGCTAAAATTATCTGCTAATAAAATTTCATTGATTTATTGGTTAGCACCGCCTTCATAGAATCTGAACTTTTTTCGTTTTGCAAAATGGCTTCACGCATCAGGTCGTGAATAGTGATGATGCCTTTAAACTCCAGGCCATCAAACACAGGCAGGTAGCGGGATTTGGAGGAATTCATGAGCACCATGCACTGGTCGGCAGTGTTGTTGCTGGAGATAACAGGAAAATCTTTGGTCATGATTTCTTTTACCAGTGTGTTAGCGGATTGTTTGTTTTCCAGTATTACTTTATGCGTATAATCCCTTTCAGAAATTATTCCGGCATACTTTCCATGCTCATTTACTATCAGGTAACTGATGTTCTCGCTCTTCATTACAAGAATGGCTTCAAGCACAGTAGCATTGGCATCTATGTAATTAAAATGCGGCCCTTTCTGTTGTAATACTTCGTTTATCGTACGCATATATGTAAGTTTTCGATTAGGTTAATTTATTAAGCAAATTTGCTAAAGTTGCGCCATATAAAGATACTGCAGAAAGAAAATATTTTAATCACGCAAATTTGGGAGGAGAATTTTTTGAACCCGGCAGAAGAATATGCATGAAGCTTTCGTTGCGTCGCACACTTGTACTAAAGGAATATGCATGAGCTTTTAACAGCCAATACATTCCACCGTAAAACCCGGATTAAGTAATGCGCACCCGCGGATCAACGATGCCGTACAAAATATCGGCCAGCAGGTTTACCATTACAAAGAAGGTTGCCGTAACCAGCACACTGCCCATTACCACAGGAAAATCTAATTTCTCCAAAGCATCTACAGTTACTTTTCCTATACCCTTCCAGCCAAAAATATATTCTACAAAAAAAGCACCCGCAAGCAATTCGGCAAACCAGCCGGTAATGGCTGTAACCACAGGGTTAAGTGCATTGCGCAAAGCATGTTTAAAGATGACGGCTTTTTTGCTCAATCCTTTTGCGTAAGCAGTGCGAATATAATCCTGGCTCAATACATCGAGCATGGCGCTGCGGGTAAGTTGGGTAATAATGGCAAGCGGCCTTATACCCAGTGTAAGTGCAGGCAAAATAAGGTTTTGCAATTGTAGTTGTTTGCCTGCAAAAGCATCGTATTCGTACAAACTGCCCGTCATGTGCAGGCCGGTATAATCGCTTAACACGAACCCAAAAAGGTAAGCAAGCACAATGCCCATAAAAAATGATGGGGCTGAAATGCCAAGTACGCTTGCAAAAACTGCGGATGTATCCCACCAGGTATTTTGTTTTACCGCAGCGAGTACGCCTAAAAGAATACCAAGTATGGTTGCAATAAGCAAAGCAGTTAAAGCAAGTACGAATGTGCCGGGTAAGGCCTCCCATAAAACGGTAGAAACTTCTTTCTTTGTTTGATAAGAACGCCGCAGGTACGGAAGTTTAATGGCAAGCTTTGTATCGCCGCCGATAAAAAAACCTTTTAGTTCGCGGCTTGCTATATCTTCTTTTGCATAAATACTTACAGGAGAAACATCATTGAGGTATAACAGGAACTGTTTCCATTTTGGCTGGTCTAAAGCAAGTTCTTTGCGTATGTTTTGTATAGTGGTACTGTCGCCGGATTGGCCAATAACCAATCTTGCCGGGTCGCCAAATCCCTGGAAAAGAAAAAATACAAGTATAACCACACCAAGTAAAACA
>JANXWM010000403.1 GCA_025351145.1 Chitinophagaceae bacterium | reverse complement strand
GCCACCAAAAGATTTGAAGAAGGCCACGGCTGGACTTTCCATAGCCACGAAGTTGTTGGCGCAAGAATGGTTCCTAAAATTTTTACGAAACTTAAGCTGCCGCTCAACGAAAAAATGCGCCAGGTTCAAAAGCTGGTAGAGTTGCACCTGCGGCCCATAAGCCTTACAAAAGAGAATATTACCGATAGTGCCGTGCGGCGTTTGCTTTTTGATGCAGGCGAAGATATTGATGCACTCATGCTGCTCTGCAATGCCGACATTACCAGCAAAAACAAGTACAAAGTAAACCGCTACCTGCAAAACTTCGATCTTGTTCGCCAGCGCATGAAAGAAGTAGAAGAAAACGACCACCTGCGCAACTGGCAGCCGCCCATCACCGGCGAAATGATTATGCAAAAATTCGGTTTAGAGCCAAGCCGCAATGTAGGGCTTATAAAAGATGCCATCCGCGAAGCAATACTCGACGGCGTTATTTCAAACAGCTACGAAGCTGCACACGAATTCATGCTGCAAAAGGCAACCGAACTAAACTTGCAGCCAGTAGAATAAATTGTATTTTCGCTTCGGCACTTGCGTATTTATATTTTGTACCGGGTACCAGTTTTCCATGGCTTCATCGTTGCGTCGCACTCTTGTACGTTCGGATTATGATTGGGCAAAATACAATAAACCGCAAAGGCGCAGGGACACAAAGGAGTTGTATTATCTTCGCGTATTTCCGCCTCTGCGGTTAAAATCTACGCTTCGGTAAAAGCTCAATATGTAAATAGAACGTACAAGAGTGCAACGCAAGAGGCGATGCCCAATGAACCAACTGTTTGGCTCATAAAAATGATTAAGAAAATAAAAAGAAAATAAATCGCGAAACTTAAGAAAACCGTAAATCATAAATCTGAAACCGTAACTGAATGGCTATTTTAAAATTTAGAATTTACCTGGAAGAAGATGATGCTGTGTACCGCGATGTGGTAATTAAACATACACAGACATTTGAAGATCTTCATTTTGCTATATTAAAATCGTACGAATTCGACAGTAAACACCAGGCCACTTTTTACCGCAGCAACGATAACTGGCTGCGTGGCCGCGAAATTTCTTTTGAGAAATACGATAAAGCTTACAAAGCAGAGCCCCTGATAATGAATGGCACAGCCATTGGCAGCGAAATACGCGATACCAACCAAAAGTTTGTTTACCAGTACGATTTTGTAAAGAACTGGTTTTTTTTGGTAGAACTAATTAATGTGAGCAAAGAAGAAAGCGGCAAACTGGCTTATCCCGCAATGACGAGGACAGAAGGCATAGGCCCGCAGCAATACGGCACACGCAGTTTGCTGGGCAATAAGTTTGCTGATATTGAAGAAAAATACGACCTGGCAAAAGGCGCTGAAGGCTTTAAGGAAGAAGGCGAAAGCGATGATGGCGACGATGGAGAAAGTACAGATGGAGAAGCAGTAGCAGGCGATGAAGATGAAGCAGGTGAATATTAATAAACTGTAAATTTTTCATTAATTCTTTCCATTTGCCGATTGCTTGTTAAATTGGCGGTATGAAAATACTTGTTACCGGGGCAAATGGTTTTCTTGGTCAGCAATTAACCCTTTATTTAATTAACAAAGGTTATAGTGTTATTGCCTGCAGCCGCGGCGCTTGCCGCATTTCCGGCAAACATTTATTTCAATATTATTCCATTGATCTTACTGATGAAGTGGCGATTACAGCAATGGTATTGGAAGTAAAACCCGATAGTATTATTCACTCTGCCGCAAATAGCAAACCTGATGATTGCGACACAAATAAAGAAGGTTGCCTTCTGCAAAATGTAGAAGCCACAAGGTTTTTACTGCAGGCATGCAAGCCGTATAATACGCAGTTCATCTACATTTCCACCGATTTTATTTTTGGCGAAAACGGTCCGCACAGCGAAGACAATACTCCTGCCCCACTCAATTTTTATGGAGAAAGTAAACTGCGTGCTGAGCAATTGGTAATAAACAGCGGGTTGCTTTATGCCATTGTACGCCCCGTTTTTATTTACGGGCCGGTATTAGAAGGAATGCGTCCAAGTTTTTTACATTGGGTTAAAAATAACCTGGAACAGCACAAACCCATTAAAGTGGTGAGCGACCAGCAACGTACACCTACCTTTGTGCTGGATATATGTAAAGGAATAGAAACCATCATTGAGAAGAAGGCCGAAGGAGCTTACCATCTCGCAGGTAAAAATATTTTGTCTCCATACGAAATGGCAGTTGCTGTGGCTAACTTTCTGGGTCTCGATGCAGCACTAATTGAAAATGTTACGTCTGATACATTTATAGAGACGGTACAAAGGGCAAAGCGTTCGGGGCTTACAATTGATAAAGCCAGAAAAACACTAGGTTATGAACCTGTAAGTTTTGAAGAAGGGGTGCAACTAACTTTTAATTAAAGACCAGCATGCAAACGCCGCTTGAAAAATATTTTGCACAAAGGGTAAAAAACCTTTTCAATTTCCTCCACGATTTTGAACTGAACGGAGGCGAGGTTTCTTTGCACGACCTGCGCGTTGAAATGAAAAAACTGCGTGCTATTATCAAATTCCTGCGCAACATTTACCCCAAACAAAAATTAAAAAAACCAGCACACCTGCTGCGCAATATTTTCCAGGAAGCAGGTTATATAAGAGAATTCCAGATAATACTGCAGTGGCTGCAGAAAAACGAATACAACGTAATTGAAAAAATTTACTACCCCAATGAAAAAATGCAGTCAATGATTGTTGCGTTTCAAAAGAACACCAACCAGCTAAAAGACGATTGCAAAGAGATTACGGAAACGGTATCTGGTTTTGTACACGGCACCAATGAAATTCTTGCAGAACAATATTTTGTAGATATCAACGCACAGGTTGGAAAATTGTGCAGAAGAAACCTGCCGCAAACAGAGTGGCACGAACTGCGCAAACTGATTAAACAAAGGATTTACGCTTATAACTGGGTGCAGCACGAAACAGAAAATGATGATCCCCATTTTGCCTATTACCACAAACTGCAGGAAGCCATAGGCCTGTGGCACGACTTTGAATTTATAAAAGAAAGCCTCTCTCAAAAACAGGTTTATCTCTCCCAGGATATTGAAGTACAGAAAGATTTTAACCTTGCATGGGATAAACTTTCCTCATCATTAAAATACAGAGAAAGGCACGTTGAAGAAATGCTGGCCCGCCAGGTGGTGCAGGATTAATTTTGATAACACTTTGTTAGTTCATCTAAAAAATAAATTGCTGCACCCATATTTTCATTAGCTTACCAAAAAATTATAAAAGTATGGGCAAGTCATCAAAACCTAAAAAAGGAAAAACACAAAAGAAAGCCGCACCTGCATCTGGTATGGTTGTTAAAAATTCAATTGGCGGCACTTATGGCAAGCCTTCATCCTTTATGCCAAACCAAAGTATTTCTTCTGTAAAAAAAGGCGGCATTACTACAACACCAAGAAAGGCAAAGTAAGCCTGCAATTGCAACTTCCATTGTTACCGTTTTAAAAACAATATTCTTATTGTAATGAAAATATTTATTGCCCAAACGTATGCAGCAATCTCTTTGCAGGCTGCCAATGATGTAAAAGAAATTCTCCAGTCAGTGCCAAAACCTTTGCTCTGTGTGGCTTCCGGCGATTCACCTGCAGGGCTGTACAGCGAATTGGTGCATCAATATAACGCAAAGAATCTTGATGCTTCCAGCTGGTCTTTCCTGGGGCTTGATGAATGGTTAGGCATGAATGAAACCAATGAAGGCAGTTGCAAATATTATGTAAACAAACAATTATTTCAACCGCTTAATATTGATCAGGAGCGCATTTGTTTTTTTGATGGAAGGGCAGCCGATCCTGAAAATGAATGCAGTAAAACAGAAGCATTTATTCAACAGCATGGCGGCATAGATGCAGCAATTATCGGCCTTGGTTTAAACGGCCATATTGGTATGAATGAACCTTTTACTTCAATAAAAACCCGTTCGCATATTGCAGCGATTGATCCTCTAACCGCACAAACGGGGCAAAAATATTTTAAAAACCAGCAAATACTTTCGCACGGACTTACCCTTGGCCTGGCCACGTTAATGGAAGCGAAAAATGTTATCCTCATTGTAAGCGGCAGCCGAAAAGCAGCAATCGTTCAGCAGGTGCTCGAAGGTGAAATTTCAGAGGGAGTGCCTGCAAGTTTACTGCGCAATCATCCCGGCTTTAGTGTTTACCTTGATACGGATGCTGCGCAGTTATTACAAAAAAATTATTAGACGGGCTTAAGTACAAATATGAAGCATCCTTGCGTCGCACTCTTGTACGTTCGGATATATATTGAGCTTTTACCGAAGTCTCCCAGCAACGGCGGCGTTGCGTCATGTGGCGAAATAAGTCGCAAATTTTTTTGCTGATTTTCAATTAGTTAGTATCGACTTATATAGAAGCGTATATTTTAACCGCAGAGATGGAGAGACGCAAAGACAATTCAACTGGTCTGCGGCTTTGCGCCTCTGCAGTTTATTGTATTTTGTTCAGTCACGTTCCGAACGTACAAGATTCTGTGTTAATAATCTGATAGAGTTGAATTATTTTTTTATTTTTGACAGAAGGCGGTTTTATACCAGCCTGATAAGAGAAGCGGCCTTTTATGGGGTCGCTTCTCTGATTTTTATGCTACCTC
>JANXWM010000398.1 GCA_025351145.1 Chitinophagaceae bacterium | reverse complement strand
TTTTAAAATTACAATTAAAATTATAACCGAATTTTGTTGCCCGGTTTGTTTTACCGGCAAATGAATTTCTATGAAAGTAAACGTACTGGCATTTGGCATTGTGAAAGATATATTCGGTAATTCAGCTATTGATGTTGACATAAATAATGCAGCAACTGTTGAACAATTAAAGGTACAGCTTGAAGAAAAATATCCACGGTTAAAACAACTGGCATCATACATGGTTGCTGTAAATAATGAATATGCACAACAGGATCAACTGATTGAAATAAAAGACGAGATTGCAATAATTCCACCGGTAAGCGGCGGTTAAAACCCCACCTAACCTCCCCTAAAGGAGGGGGATATTATGGAAAAGATTATTATGAACATCGATATAAAAATATTAGACATGCCTTTAAATATTCAATCCTGTATAGATTGGGTAATGTCACCAGAGTGTGGCGGTATTGACGTTTTTATTGGTACGGTGCGCAATGCCACAAAAGGCAAGAAGGTTGTGCAGCTTGAGTTTGAAGCTTATGAATCAATGGCCGTAAACGAAATGAAAAAAATTGCCGAAGATGTTTTGCTTAAATGGCCTGTGCAAAAAATACTCATTCATCACCGCACAGGATTGTTGAATATTGGCGAAGTGCCTGTAATAATTGCAGTTGCTGCCGCACACCGTGCCGCTGCGTTTGAAGCCTGCCGTTATGCAATAGATACTTTAAAACAATCTGTTCCTATCTGGAAAAAAGAAGTGTTTCAAGATGGCGAAGTTTGGGTGGCGGCTCATCCATAAACCAAAAGAAAATTATTTTTTCCTGGCAGCTTTTACATCATCCGGTATCACAGCTTTGCCTTTGTTGCCAAAAGAATTGCGCACATAATTCAGTACGTCGCTTGCTTCGCCGTCTTTTAAATCAATGGCTGCCATTTCAGTGTTATAAACTGTTCCGTTTACTTTCATTTCAGTGTTAGCACCATAAAGCACTTGCTGAATAGACCGTTTTGTATCGGCCATTAAATAATCTGCTTTTGCGAGTGGCGGAAAAACGCCTTCCACACCCTGGCCTTCATCCATGTGGCAACTCTGGCAGTAAGTTGCATAAACATCTTTGCCACGTGTTATACTTGCATCGAGATCAAAAGGCGTTTGCTTTTTAAAAGACGATAAAATACTCATAACTGCAAGCCCTGTTAATGTCAAAAATAATACGTGTTTCGTTTTCATAGGATCTTAATTTATGATGCTTTTACATAAGAAAATATTGAGCCAAATTTTATATCATTGAGGATCGTCCCTTGCGTCGCACTCTTGTGCGTTCGGATTATATATGAAGCTTTACCGCAGCGTATTTTGGAGCATAACGGGTTTCCCATTCTACGCGGGAAAAGCCCAATAGATTTCCAACCGATGAAAGGATTGCGACGCAACAAAGATGCCATGAAAACCTTTGCCGGTATCATACTAAACTTCGTCTAAATTGAATGGCAGCTTGCGTATGCGCTTTCCGGTAAGATCGAAAATAGCGTTGGTTAATGCGGCAGAAAATGGCGGTAAACCAGGCTCGCCCACACCACCGGCATGTTCTGCATTTTCCACAATATGCACTTCAATTGGCGGAACGTCCTGTATGCGGGGCATCTTGTAAGTGTCGAAGTTTTTTTCTACTGCTTTGCCATCTTCAAAATGCGTTTCGTGTTTGGTGGCAGCGCCCAAAGCCATCACAATGCTGCCTTCCACCTGCGCATGAACGATTGCCGGGTTTACATACCAGCCGCAATCCATTACGGCAATTACTTTGTCAATTTTTACTTTGCCATCTGTGCCTTTGCTCACTTTTACGGCTTCGCCAACAATGCTGTCGAAGCACTCGGTTATCGCAACACCCCAGCCTTCATTTTTGCCGCGCTGTTTCCAGTTGGTTTTTTCTTCGAGAATATCAATCAGTGTTTGGTAGCGGTCGTTGCCCAAATGGTTTCTTCTAAAATCCAGCGGATCAACGCCGGCTTCATGGGCAAGTTCATCCATAAAACTTTCGTACGCAAAACCATTGGTAGAAGCATACACCGAACGCCACCACATTACAGGTATCGGCGATTCTGTGGGCACATCGCCAAAACTGTAATTGGGAATAGATTCTAAATATGGTTTAAGCAGGCCTTCAATCGTGCTGCCGTTATAAGCCAGTTTATCTGCATTTGGCCCCTGCTGATCCATGTTTTGCGTGGCCATTTTTGTTTGCATGGCAGTAATGTTGCCGCCGTTTAAACCACCCTTGCAACCATACACCGCACCCGGCCTGAAAGGCCCTTGGGTCATATCATCTTCGCGTGTCCACACAACCTGAACAGGCGATTTTATTTCTTTTGAAATTACAGCAGCTTCATGCGGATAATCCATAAATGCTTTACGGCCAAAACCGCCGCCGAGAAAAGTCATGTTTACAGTTACATTTTCTATGGGCAATCCAAGGCGCATGCTCAGGTCTTGCTGAATCCAATCGGGACCTTGTATGGGGCCCCATATTTCGCATTTATCATCGTGCACGTGTGCAACGCAGTTCAATGGTTCAAGGCAACTGTGTGTTTCGTAAGGTGTTTCGTAAACGGCTTCCACTTTTTTTGCTGCCTTTGCAAAAGCGCTGGTAAAGTTGCCTGCAGACCGGTCGTTCAAATGTTCTTTGGCCAGGTCGCCTCTCATTCTATCGTATAACTGCGTGGTGCTTAAATGCTCGAAGCCTTCATCATTCCATTCAACTTTTAAAGCTTTGCGGCCCTGCATGGCAGCCCATAAATTATCTGCCACAACAGCCACGCCTTCCAGCATGCGATCGAAAACGGCACGCTGAATTTTAAAAACATGCTTAACGCCGGGAACTGCTTTTGCAGCAGTATCGTCAACGCTTTTTACTTTACCTGTAATACGCGGACTGCGTTCTACAACGGCATACAGCATACCGGGCAACTTTTTATCAATACCAAAAATGGCTTTGCCGTTTACTTTAAGCGGTGTATCCTGCCTTGGTAAAGACTTTC
>JANXWM010000379.1 GCA_025351145.1 Chitinophagaceae bacterium | reverse complement strand
CATATTTTTTTTGTTCCTTTACACATTTGGATCTACTGATGCATACCAGTTGCTCAAGCTGCCAAAATTTGCAGAACATTACAGGCTACACAGGCAGGCAAACCCGGAACTGTCTATAGCAGATTTTTTATTGATCCATTACAACGGAACACTTGTTATTGATGCAGATTTTCAGGAAGACATGCAACTGCCTTTTAAAACCGCACAGGTAGAATTCAGCAACACTGTTACTCTTATTGTTCCCGCTATTGCCGTTGTAAAATTGATTCCGGTACAGCCAGCCAATAATATTTTTATTACCTGCAACGATGCTGTGCCATCCATTTACAAATGCAAGACTATTTTTCAACCTCCGCGTTGTTAATATTTCTGCAGCAGCCCTACATGGCAGTTGAGTGATTATTGATTTTAAAACCGGCTATTTTATTGCTGCACTTAAAGCACTGTGCAAAGCTGCATAACGATTGCACTGTGTGTTTTGCTGCATTGGGTTATGCAGTACAAGAGTGCGACGCAACAGTTGCTGCTGCATGTTCCTGTGATGGGTACATAAGATTTATTTAAAAATTTTAAACCGGTACAAAAGAGTACCACATTGTTCATTTACAAATAATTTTTTATGAAAAAGATATTTATATTTTTTATGGCAATCATATTTGCCGGTCCTTCTGTAATACATGCCCAGACTATTTACGCCAATACATCTTCAACAGTGTTTTATACCAATGCAACAGTGAGCGTTAAAACAGGGCAGCCGATCATTTACCTCGACGATGTAAATATTCCGTCTTCTTTAATGGGAGGAATTGATTCGCTCGATGTAACAGGTATCACACTTGCCTTTGGTAAAAACGGCAGACAAATACCTTTGTGGGTTGATTTTTATTATTCGCAGGTAAACCCCAATGCAACAACACTAAACGATATCTGCAATTTTCCACCGGTGCATTTTGATTCTTTATACGCTTATGGCCGTGGAATGTTTGGTAACCTCTATAAAACTTTTGGTGATTCGGTACATACCGTTTTTCGTGTTAAAACAACAAAAGATGCTCTAAAAAAAGGCTATAATACTTTTTTTACGGGGATGAGTTTTTCCATTGCAAGTAATGTTACAAGTTATACCCACGGTCCGTTATTTACAACCGGCGGCACAGCGCAAAACAGTAACAGTCCGTTAACCTGGTACTATGATGGTGTTAAGGGCGGCAAGGTAAATAACGTAAACGGAGGACCCGGTGCTTTTTACCTGGTATTATGGGGCAAACCCACGGGCACAAATATGCAGCCTGTGCCACTTGTTACAGGTATCAGCAATGCGGCTAACAGCAATGTAAAAACAACAGGTGTGCAATGCAGTATTTATCCTAACCCTGTAACCACAAGTGCTGCATTACAACTACAGCTTACCAAAGCTTCAAAAGTGAGTGTACAGGTATTTTCTTCCGCAGGCATATTAGTTCAAACAACAGACAAGGGATTACTGCCGCAGGGAACATCATTGATTACATTAAATTTAAGTAACCTTACAAAGGGAATTTACCATGTAAAAATTATTGCCGGAGAGAATGTAATAAATAAAACAATTTCTAAATTATAACAATCTTCAGTATAAGAAGTGCTCCGTATCCCGGTAAGCACAGGGATACGGAGATACACTAATCAATTTAAGTTGTTTCAATGACATCAATCACCTCTTATTTATTCCTGTCAAAATACCTTTATGTCATTCATCTGTTGATAAATTAATTTTATGAAAAAGACATTCTCTACCTTACTGATATTGACGTTTGCCATAGCAGCAAATGCTCAGTGGGCAATCGATTCGCTCAATACAGCAAGAACATCCATACCAGCCGCAGTATTAAATTCTAAAATTGTTTTTGGCTCAGGCAGTGGTAATGCATGGGATGTATTCGATATCACCGGCAACCAGCATACATCGGGCTTATTCTCATTTTCAAGAAGCGAAATAAAGTTTACGAAGAATGGCAATAAAGCATTTTTTGCAGGTGGTGCCACTGATCTGTTTAATGTTTTTACTGCAAGCAACAGGATAGACATTTACAACAAGGCTGCACTTGCAATAGCTTCAGTGCCTGGACCCGCAGCACAAGCAATTAACAATGGAATTATTGTAACTGCATTTCCAAATCCTGCAAAAGATTATATCGTTATTTCGGTAAAAGGTTTAAAAGAAATGCAGCGTGTAATAACTGTGCTGAGTGAAGCAGGAAAATCAGTTTACCAGCAAACCATTGACAGTAATAACCAGGATATAAAAATTTCAACGGCAGCTTTTACGCCGGGTATATATTTTTATAAAATCAATAGCGGCACGCAAGTGGCTACAGGAAAGTTTGTAAAGCAGTAAGGTTATAAAATTATTCAGCCGGGCATGTTGTAAGTAATTTTTTTAATGATACAATTATTAGCCCGGCTGAATAATTTCATAGCACCGCCTCTTGCGTCGCACACTTGTACGGTTGGATCATGAATGAGCTTTACCAAAGCGTAAGTTTTAAAACGTTTTTTCTTTTTCCTTCACCTCACCCTCATTGTTGTAGTACTTATATCTTATCTTATAAGGGCTTATTTTTATAAGGATATCCTTACCGTTGTATAAAGCTTCAGGTTCAAGACTGATATTTTCATTTATAGGGAATGAATAAATTTCTTTCCAGATTTTATGTTCATCAAAACTGAGTATTACATAAGTATTTAAACCTGAATAATCGGCCCAGTCTATTACGTATCCTAATTCATCGCCCTTTTGCTTATTGATGTTGCCAAGATTATCCAGCCTTAATAAACCTGCCTGTTGAGGCTTATCGGTAACAACAAAAGAATTTGTTTTATTAAACGTTTCAATAAGCCGGCATACGCCTTTGTTGTTTTTTATTTGTTCAATGTTATTGTCCCAACTGCTGCTGTCGAATAATTTTTTCGATTCAAGGTTTGTGATAGATGAGATGTATGATTCCCTTACTGTATCTGTAATACCATCACCATTAAAATCGCCGGTTATAGAAAGGCGGTCATTAAGTTCCTGCTGTTGTGCTGTATCTGTTATGGTCTTTTTTTGAATTGTATCGCTAACTGAAATTGATGTATTGCTTTGTGGTTCGCTGCAGGCGGCAAACAGCGTTATAACAGGCAAGAGGGCTTTGATAAAAGTTTGCATAAAAGTTCTGCGTATGTTTATTGGGCTAAATCTATTATTAATATTTGAATGCTGATCAAATTACTAAAATTGGTTTTAGGAAAGCCCGATTAAGTAGCCCTGCTGAATATTTTTAGCGGCTGTTTAAAGCTCAGTAATAATCTGAATGTATAAGTGTGCGACGCAAGAGGCGATGCCATAGAATCGTTATGCCGGGTAAATAAAAAACGGATATTACCGGCTTAAAATATGGCACCAAGGGCCGCTAAATTTCATTGATCCATTTCTTAAATACCGAAGTGTTTTCCTGGCTTATGATAATGTCCTCATCTAAAGGCAGGCTTAATTCTACAACAATTTTACTGCGGTCAAACGGTTTAAACCTTTTAATAAAGCCGGCATTAATAATAAATTTTCTGTTGGCACGGTAAAAATTTTTATTATCTAATTCTTCTTCAAGATCGGTAAGATTGCTTTTTTCGGTAATGTATTTTTTGTTGTCTTTATCTACCAAAAAAACAATTTTATGCTCGGTAAAAAAGTAAGCCACATCTTCCATTTTAATCATTTGAAATTCGATTCCCTTTTTTACAATGATCCGCGATTTCTTTTTTTCACGTGAGCTTAAATATTCCAGCACAGAGTTGTAATTTTTTGAAAAATGCTGTTCAAGGTTTTTGTATTTTTTGATTGCCTTTGCCAGTTCCGTATTAATTACCGGCTTTAATAAATAATCGATACTGTTGAACTGAAAGGCTTCAACAAGGTATTTATCGTAAGCTGAAATAAAGATAACCGGGCAGGTAATGTTACAATAATTAAAGATGGTGAAAGACAAGCCATCAGTGAGTTGTATGTCCATAAATACAAGGTCTGGCTGCGGGTGATGGTTAAACCATTCTGTACTTTCTTTTACAGAAGCGATAACGGCCACTATTTCAATTAACGGTTCAATTAACTTTAATTCGAACACAAGGTTCTCTACAGCCGGTCTTTCGTCTTCTATCACTACAATTTTCATGTTAGAATTTTAGAATGGGCAATTTTGCAATAAATAAATTGTTCACAGTTTGTATAATAATGTTTCGCCTTGTAAGAAATTGATACCGGTTGTTTAAATTTTTTAACCCGCTTTTTGCTGAATTGGGCAGTATTTGTTTTTTGCGTATAGCGTTTTTAATCTGCACATAATTAGGCATAATAGATACGTTGATTTCCATAGGGAATTTTTCGCTGAATTCATTATGTTTAACTGCGTTCTCAACCAGTATCTGCAGTGAAATTGGCGGTATTAAAAAATCTTCTGCAAGCACATCATTTATTTCAATCACCATATTAATGGCATCGCCAAACCTGATCTTGAGCAGGTAGAAATAATTGCTGATGAATTCTATTTCCTCTTTCAGCATTACAAAATCCTTTTCTTTATTTAGTACGATGTAACGGTAAACACCTGCAAGCGTGTTGGTAAAGTGTTTGGCACTTTCAGCATCTGTACTAATCAGGAACGAAAGCGTGTTAAGTGAATTGAAAATAAAATGAGGATCGGTTTGGTTTTTAAGCACTTCCAGTTCTGCCTGTATTTTGGCAATATTCAGTTGCTCAACCTTTGATAGTGTACTTCTGCGCTCATTGTTTAAATAAATGATCTCGTAAATATTGGTAATAAAAGAAGAGATAATAATAATCAGCATACTGGTGCTTATGATCTTCTGATTACCGCTTGCCGGTTCCCTTGAAAAATGCTGCCACAACAGGAATAAGGCTGCGGAAATAAGACCTGAAAATATAATATTTGAGAAAAAAAGAATTACGGCAATATTGTTTTGCAGCGTTCTATGCCACGGCATTTTTTTTGGCAGGTAACGCATAATGAAAGTATTACCATTCCATACCAGCAAAATAATAAAAATGAAATAAGAATATGAAAATGCCAGTTCTGTAATGCTGTAAAGCGAATTGCTGATTAGTCCAAACACATTGGGAACCGTAGTGCCCAGCAATATAAAGCTTACAGTTTTAATGATGCGTTCATTTGGTTGTTGTTTTTTGCGCATATAGCTGGTTGCCGTTTTTATTCCTGCATCAGAATCTTATACAATTACTCTAAGCAGGTCTAAACAAAGATTTTTTATACTCGTAAAAAAGTTAATTGTTATGAATGGTTCCTTTCTGTGTTTTAAAAAAAGAAAAAAATAACGGCAGCTTTTTTCAGCAAACATTTTGCTACCTTTTTTTGCATTGGTTATTTTTTTTGAACCAGGGCAAAAGAAATTCTATGAAGCTTTACTTGCGTCGCACTCTTGTGCAGTATAACTTTAAGCAGCTTTTATCTAAGCGTAGATTTTACCACAGAGTTACACAGAGTAACGCAGAGAAAACTCTCTGCTACTCTGTAAAAAAGCTCAGTGCAACCCTGCCTGCCGGTAAGCAGGTCTGTGGTTAAAACAGCTCCTAAATATTCCGGACGTACAAGAGTGCGACGCAACTATGTTGCCCAAAGATCTGTTTGCCCGGCCCCAAAAATCATACTACTGTGTAAACGAAAAAAGCTGTTTCAAAAGCACTTTTTTTTGAAACAGCTTTTTATTATAAATACACCGGATTGTCTTATTGCAAAGCCAGAATTTCTTCGGTAACTCTCCAGCCTGTACCACCCACGTACCCATAGCGTACATAATAGGTATGTGTCATTGGGTCGTAGGTATTGTTGCATTTTGCTGATTCGCTCCATGCCGGTATATAGCCGGGACTGCTTGAAGGTAAACCCGAATCGAATTGTGTATAAGGTGCACTTGAAGCGCCAGGTGCAGCAGTAACGGTAATTTTATTGGTAAGGGGATCTACTGTAAGCCAGGCAACATAACCGGCTCCTCCCAAATCTCCTAAGGTAACAGATACAGTATTTGCATCAATGGTTGATAAGTGTTTTACGGCGTTCAATGTACGTGGTGAACTGGGATGGTATAAGTATCCAACGGCTGAATAATTGCCGTCATATTTGTTCTTAATTCCAATGGCTACTATTCCCGTACTCAAATTACCACTTATGGTATAACCACTTTCTGCAATTGCGGTTATTGCAAAACCTACTGCCCAGTCAGCACCCAGAAAATCTGAAGGTTTAAATTTTATTTTCAGGAAACCGGTGTGAGAGCCCTTTGGTATTGTTACTACGCCTCCGTCTAACAGGGTGTAAAGCGCGGAAGGGTCGCCAAAGCCAGTACTGTTGGTTGTATTGTAATCATCAACAAGGCTTTGTTTTGAACTTAAAGTAATATG
The DNA here is from genome assembly GCA_025351145.1 of Chitinophagaceae bacterium. GTDB lineage: Bacteria > Bacteroidota > Bacteroidia > Chitinophagales > Chitinophagaceae > Limnovirga. The sequence continues at coordinate 8,276 of JANXWM010000379.1, read as the reverse complement.
GAGGTCGGCAGGTGCTGCGTCCAGGGTGGCCAGGGTTACCGGGATAAGATCAACCGTGGTGTCAATATCCGATGAGTTAAATGAGACCTGTAAAAAATTGGCTGTACTGGTTGTAGTTAAACCGATTTCTACCGCTTTAACCGCCGGGTCGTTTGAGTGAACCGACTGAATAATTCCTTTCTTGTAGTCGTCATCTTTAAGGCAGCCTGTTGTGGTAAGCAGGAGGAAACTTAACGTGCCGGTTAATATTTTTATCATAAGTTTTTTCATGATTTTATTTTTAAAATTGATCAATCAGGTTTAGTTTATGGCTGCCAGAATATTTTGCTGGTAAACTGGTTAATGGTTCCCAGTTTCAATACATTTTCTGAGTTGGTTGAATACTCGCTTTGAGCATACAGCAACCTTAAAGGAAGCGTGCTGGACAGTTTGCTCGGGTTAACGGATATATAACTGTCATCAGCGTCAAGCATGTGTACTCTTCTTTCGTCGGCCCATGCTTCGCGTGGGTCTATGCAGCAAAGTGCAATGTATTTCTGGTAGGCAATAAACTTAGCCTGCTCTTCGGCTGTTTCGCCTGCATTGGCCCAGTTGGCTATATCATTTTGTTGGCAATGTAGTCTGCAGCCGCAGCTTGTGCATCGGGAACGCCAAGCCACACAAATGATTCTGTTATGGCACTTTCGAAAGCAGCTTTGGCATCACCTTCCATCCATCCGCGGGCAATGGCCTCGGCTTTAAAAAACATGCTTTCAAAAGATGGGCAAATCCATTGATCCTGGGTTGCGCTTCCTGCTATACCAGGGCCAAAATACGATGACTGTGCCCCGGTTGGGTTGCCCGCAGAAAGCCCGTAAGTACAACCTGTAAAATTACCTCCCGCTGTTGGTGGATCAAAAAATCTCTCTACTCTTGGATCGTTGGTAGAGAGCAGGATATTTAGTATATAATTGTTGGCAGCAACGCCCGGTGCAATTATGTTGCCTGTGGGTGAGTACCCGTAGTTACCATAAAAAGGAGATTGTTTATACTGCGCATCCAGATAACCGGGGTTTACACTCACAGATTCTCCTGCATCTAAAATACCTCCATTGCTTTCTATCTTGGCAATTTCTGTAGAAGGGTTAAAGCCAGCCACCTCTGACTGTCTGATCAACAGCCGCAATTTAAGTGTATTGGCAAATCTTATCCATTTATCCTGGTCGCCATGATTTAAAATATCGGCTGCAGTAAATGAAGAAGGCGCAGTATGTTTCATATAACTGATGGCTGTATCTAAACTTAGCAGCAGAGAGTTATAAATATCCTGTGCTTTATCGTAAGCCGGGTGTTTAAATTCGTTGTTCTTAAAAGCCTGACTGTAGGGTATATCGCCGTAAGTATCCACCAGTTCCTGGAAAGACTTTGCAGATAAGATCATTGCGGCTCCGGCTAAAACGGTGTCTCCACCCGGCACCAGTGCTTTGTTTTTAACCTGGCTTAAATCGAAGAGCAAAGCATAATCTCTTTGCCATGGCAGGTCACCAAACGAGAAGTCTATATTGTAGCTCGTTTCTATGCCGTTGAGCGCAAAATCGCCGGTGCCGGACATGTACCCAACCCAGTCGTTCGCAAACTGAACATCTGTTGTGCCACCTTCGCCGCCGGCCTGGCCACCAACTTGTCTTATACCTGCTGTAACGGCTGCCTGCGTAAAAATTAATTCAGCCGTAATATTATCGTCTGTAACACGGTTGGGGTCGCTGTTAATATCGAGGTACTCTTTTTTGCAACCGGTAAAAAAACTGGTAAAAGCTACCGCTGCAACGAGTAATTTTTTATTTATGTGATTCATTTGATACTTATTTTTTATTTAGAATTTACTTTTTCGACCAATAAAAAACTGACTGCATTAGAGCCATTTGAAATCAGTGATGCTAAAGCTCAACAGCATTGTTACAGTACAAGAGTGCGACGCAAGGGACGCTGAAGAATGTTGAAATGCTTTGGCCAAAATGCTGCTTCATTATTGGCCCGACTGCATTGCTGCCATTAAGCTTTACTTGCGTCGCACTCTTGTACGTTTGGTAATGCTGTTCGGCATATTGCAGTCAACATTACTAAACCATAGCCTGTATAAACAAAGAGCTTTAGAATACTACTGTAACAGAGCCACCAAATAATCTTGATGCAGGTGACTGGAACGAACTTGCCACGCCAAACGTATTGCCTACATTGGTAAAATTGAATTCAGGATCGCTCCATTGGTTTGATTTTGGAACAAGCAACAGCAGGTTTTTGCCAACTGCGCTTACGGTTACTCTCTTGAATACTTTACCGCTGCCCAGCCATTTTGCAGGAAGGGTGTACGAGATATTTACTTCTCTAAGCCTCCATGCTGCTGCGCTTGCAAAATAGTTTGTGGCGATGGCTGTATTAATGGCGTTTGGCCAAAAACCATAGTTGCCATCCTGCACCTGTATGCTTGTGTTTGGTACATATTTGCCGTCTTTTAAATAAACTGAATTAGGGAAAACAAACCGCTGGCGGCCATATTCTGCGCTTCGTGCAGAGATACCTGCAAAGTCTTCATCTGAGCCAAGGCCAGAATAAAAATCGTGCCCTCCTTTATAATCCCAGGTCATGCTGGCAGAGAAATTACCAAGGGAAAAAGAAGGCGTGGCACCTACAACCCACAGAGGCAAGGACCTTCCTTTAATAATGGGTGAACCGGCCTGGGTAGGTAACCCGGTAACTGCATCTACAATTACTTTACCTGTTTCAGGATCCCTGTTGTAATCAGTTAGCTGGAAAGCGAAAGCAGGCATACCCACTACGGCAATGTTGCTTACAGTAGGAGAGCTTACAGAGTTTTGGATAAAGCCATTGCTGCCGCCTATAATAACCGGTGCATTGCCAAGTGTGTTGGTTACTTTATTGTTGTTATAAGTAGCGTTTATTTTAAAGTCGATTCTGCCCTTGCCAGTTTTAATTAACGGGCTTAAACCCAAATCCATTTCTACGCCATAATTTTTAAAGTCTGCTGCATTGGCAAGGCCAAAATTGTATCCTGTAGTGGATGATTGAGAAACCAGCAGGATTTGATTGGTGTTATTCTGGTTAAAATAGGTAGCTTCAAAATTGATCCTGTTTTTAAGGAAGCCTAATTCAATACCAACTTCTTTTGTATTTACAAATTCAGGTTTTAAATTACCATCAGGAATGGTATTGCCGGAGGTAAAGCCGGCAGTACCACCATAAGGGAAGTTGATGGGTTGAGAATAAGTTGCCTGCAAAGAGTATGGCCCAAGGTTTACATTTCCTGATTTTGATATAGCCCCCCTAACTTTTAGATAATTTATTACATGGCTATTTTGTAATGCAGGAATTGCATCAGAAAGCACAAACGATGCATTGGCTGCCGGATAGAAGAAAGAACGGTTTGCTTTTAGTAACCTGCTGTCCCAGTCATTCCGTCCAGTAAATTCTACATTAGCCCAGCCTTTGTAGCTGAAACCAACACTGCCATAAGCAGATACAAGTCTTGACTGTACATCGAAATTATTAATAGTGGTAGTGATGCCATTAAATCCAAAATAAGTGGGAACATAGGCATCTCCGCTGCGTGTAGCCACATTGTATAAATATGGAACAACAAGGTTATTGCCCCCAACAGCAACATCTTTTGAGCGATTTTCGCGTACACTTCCACCTGCGATATATTTTACTGATAAGTCGTTTGTAATCTTATGATCGCCACTTAAAAAATATTCAAGATTTATACGTGATGTAAAACTCTGATCATCAAAAACTATCCCCGGCCTGTTTGAATATTGGGTGGCATTTCTGGTAGTACGGGCAAAGTCAGTAACTACAACAGGAGCATTGGTGTTCTTAAAACTGGCAAAAGTAAGATTAGAGCTTACTCTTGCAGAAGCTTTAAGCCAGGGGGCAACCTGGTAGCTAACATCTACATTACCCAGTATATCATCCTGCCTGCCTTTTGTACGGATGTTTCCTATAAGCCAGTAAGGATTTACAGAGAATTCGTTATAGTAATTAGAGAACTGACCATACTTACTATTGCGCCAGTCTTTATAGTCAAGCAACGGAACGTTGTTGGCTGTTTGCATTACCAGGAAGAAAAGACCTCCATTATAAGCTCCTGTAAAAGTATTTTGAAAACCGGATTCGTTTACTACATCATAGTTTTGAAGTATATAATTGACGCCATAGTTGATAGAGAACTTCCCATATTTTTTACTGCCATTAAAACGAAGACTTGTTCTTCGGTTTTCATCATCGGGAACCAGCCCTTTTATTTTAGCATCCTGTATACTCACAAAAAAATCTTCTCCTGCAATGGAAACTGAGTTCTGCATTGTTAATCCTGTATTCCAGAATTTTATTTTGTCTTTATAATGTGCATTGGAATAGGGAACCATTTGTATAGATCCGTCTTCAAGCTGCTTACCCAATGGCTGTAATGCTCCATCAAATGCCGGCCCGTATTGCTGGTTTTCATAAGGTACATAGCCTAAATTGCCATATTGGTCCAGCACTTCACCTGCACCCTGACCAAAAGATTTCTGAAGCTTTGGAAAGAATGAAACGTTTAATGTTTGCAGGCTCGAATTAATTGTAATGGTTGGCTTTTTTAAACCCTTTTTTGTGGTGATAATGATTACACCATTTACTGCATCCGGCCCGTAGATGGCTGCAGATGCGGCGCTTTTTAAAACCGATAAATCCTGCACATCATCAGGCGGAATGGATGACAGATATGCAAGGGGTGTGGGTGCACCATCAACAACCAATAAGGGCTGGTTATTCCCCGTTAGCGACCTGATGCCGCGAATATTTATTTTAGCATTTTCGAATACACCGCTGTTTACTGTGGATATATTTAAGCCCGAAACTTTACCATTGAGGGCTTGCGCTATATTAACAGATTTTGCTGCGGTAAGTGTTTTGTTGGTAATGGTTGTAGTAGCATAACCCAGGTCTTTCGCCTGCCGCTGAATACCCAATGCCGTAGTCACTACTACGTTTGTAAGTTCTTGTGCTGTTTCCTGAAGCAGGATAGAAACATTATTTTCGGTGCCTACTTTAAAATCTGCAGAAGTAAAGCCGGTAGAGCTTACTATCAGTATGTCGCCGGCTTTGGCGTTGATTGTAAATACACCCTGGGCATCCGCAGAAACAGCTGATTTTGAGTTCTTGATCTTTATTGTTGCAAACGGCACCGGATCACCTTTTGCATTTAAGACTTTGCCTGTAATACCCTTTTGCTGTGCAAAAGAAGCAAGCGTTGTTAACAGGAATAACCATAAGAATAATTTTCTCATAAAATTTATTTTTTGAGTATGTTTTAACATGACATTATTTTTTTACGCAGCGCTTCAAAATAAGCGGGGTTAAAAACCGAAGCATGAATAAAAAGGATTGAAGCGTGAAAAATGGGTACTTAATTTTTGATGCGTTTTTAATTTAACCGGTTGGCAAAAATCAACGGCTGTTTTAAGCTGAATAATGTGATTAAGTACAAGAGTGCGACGCAAGTAAAGTTGAGTAAAGTGTTTAAGCCGGGTTCAAAAAAAACAGGCAGCCTTATAATTGCGGCCCTATAATAAGAAATAAACTGTTTTGGAACCAGGCAGAAGAGCGGTGATTAAACATCCTTGCGTCGCACACTTGTACGTTCATCTCTTTATTGGGCAGCGCGGATGCCGGGTCGTCTTACTTTGCGCAATCATCCATTAAATAAAATTATTGAGGATATTATTTTTATGTTTTAGTAGTTTTAAATCACGGTTAAGCTTTATGTAAATTCTCTTTTTAATATTTAATGTCATATTTGTATTTGCACATGAGGTATTGCAGCATGCACTGCCTGTAAAAATTGTTTATGAATATTTATCCGCTTGTTTTTTCAAACAATTCAACATACAGGCTGGCGCGGCATTCATTGTTCTGGATATTATGGATATTGTATTATACGGTTTTTACCACTATGTCGTTTGCAGAAAATCATCCATTGTCTCAAAGTTTTTTTGCAGCGTTAGCGGAAACAACGATTTCGGTGCCCATGGATATTATCTTTTGCTATTCCATTATCTATTTCTTATTGCCGGTTTTTTTGTTCAGGGGCAAATACATTCAGATGGTTTTGTTATGGCTGGTTTTTAGCTTCTTATTTGTAATTATATTCCATTTATACAGTCTCTATTTATTGCCTTATATACGCGAAGCAACGGGCATGCCGGTACCTAAAAATTCATCAAAATTTGCATGGGTGTTTTTTAGTTTGTTTGCGCAATTAAATATGGAAGGTTGTATGGCGGCGGCCATAAAGCTTGGTAAAACCGGTTACATAAAGCAACAGGAACTTGATCTTATTAAAAAAGAAAAATTAAATATTGAAACACAAATTAAAGCAGGAGAAGTGCAGCCTGTTTTTTTAATGAGTGCCCTTGATAAAGTTGAGTTACTCAGTATTGAAAAGCCATCTGTAATTCCCGGAGTTATAAAAAAAATAAAACATTTGCTGCTATATGTTATTTACGACTGTAACCAGCCAAGCGTAGGTATAGAAACAGAAATGAAACTTTTAGAAGAATATATTGAACTTGAAAAAATTGCAACAAATGGTAAAGTAAATATTAACCTGAAGATTTTTATTAATAATAAGACCAGTCGTATTGCGCCTTCTATCCTTTTGCCTTTGGTGGAAAATTGTTTTAAGCAGGTCGATTCATATAAAATTCTGAAAAAGAATATTGATATTGAAATAAGATTAGCTGATGATATTCTTTTAATGAATATTTTACTGACAAAGCCTGCAGATACATCCACCTTACTGAATGCAGAAAATGTTTTATTTAAAAATATTTCTAAACGGTTAAACCTGCTGTACCCCCAAAGTAATGCTTTTAAAATTATCATTAAACCTGAAATGCTTTTAATAACACTCACCATTAACCTTGGGGCCGTAATAAGTAAATAAATTTTTTTATCTCAGACTGTTATAGAATCTGTAGTTTGTTAACCGGGATTAACATTTGAAAACTGCACTATTAAATTTCGCCTGTTCAGGCAAAGAAAATCCTGCTTTAGTATTAAGTATATTTTTTTATAAAGTATAGCATTTACTTTTAATTATTCTTTCAGCAGAAAGGATCATTAAAACACTTACAATCATATTTTAAACAATAAAATTTTTCTCATGTGCTATAAAAATAGTGCACCGGCTTCTATATCTATAGAGGCCTCTTTTTTTAAGAATGATATAATATTTTTTCAGTTGACTTTTTCTCAAAAAAAAGCACTTTAAAATTTTCACCTTTTTCTTTTATCCCTTATCTTTAAGAAAAATTATTAGCTATGAGAAAAATTTCACTCCTTACTTTATTCGTTGCTATTGTATCCGTGGCAAACGCCCAATGGACAAAAGTTAATGTGCCGCACAATGACGCAAGTTTGCTTTATGACGTAGAAGTACCAAATGCAAATACCGTTTGGGCTTCTGCCATTACATTTGACGGCACAAATCTTATATACTCAAATGAATACCTGCGTACAGCGGACGGTGGTGCTACCTGGGCAAAAACTGCTCTTCAGTCAATTAATGGATATGCCATCTCCAGTCTTTACCCAATCGATGCAGATACCTGCTATGCAGCAATGTACAACAGCAGTGCTGGCCTCGGAGGAGGTATTTTTAAAACAACCAATGGAGGTAGTTCATGGTCGCAGTTAAGCAAAGGGAAAATTTTTAATTCAACTTCTTTCCCTGATTTTGTTTATTTCTGGAGTGCCAGTGAAGGGATGGCACTCGGCGACGGAAATGGCCCAGGTGATCCATACTTCGAAATTTACACAACTACAGATTACGGAACAACCTGGACACGTACCCCAAGAGAAAACCTTCCAGCCACTTCCGCTCCACCTCTTGGAATAACGAACAGTTATTGCGTATCGGGAAACAGGATTTGGTTTTATGCAATTGAAGGCGATCCCCTTTCAGGCCCGCAATTTATTTACCGCTCTGATGATAAGGGTATTCACTGGGTAGCTTATCCTCTTGATCTGCCTACACGCCTTACAGATTTTGTTTTTACTGATGAATTGAATGGAGTGGCTATGGGCATAGATGGTGCTCCCTACCTGTACCGCACTGCTGATGGCGGCGAAACCTGGGCCATTGTAAATTATACAGGCCCGTTAAACGGACAGTTTATTGCAGCCGTACCTGGCTCGCCAACAACACTTGTATCGACCAATGCACTTTATATTGG
>JANXWM010000372.1 GCA_025351145.1 Chitinophagaceae bacterium | reverse complement strand
TTGGTATTTTGCTCAACAGTATTCCGAACCATGAAGTGTGCGACGCAAGAGGCGATGCCCAATGTACTGAAGCTTAGTTAATAAAGGGTAAAAATGTAAAAACTAAATTTACATTGCCCATCGATTACCAGATTTATTAGGCTTATTTACCCATTTATATTTAAGGCTGTTTCTTAACTGAAGCGGCCTTTACTTTTTTGCGGTATAATGCTGCAAAACTTTAATGGCAGGCAACAAAAAAAGGCTACTTCAATTGTAGCCTTTTTTGTTATCGCTTTTTAGTTGACTATTTAGTTGCTGCAGTTTCGGCGTAGCAATTAAAGTTTACATTTTTGTCTAATTGCAGGATAGTGTTATTGATTAAAAGCGGGTAGTTGTCAACAAGGTTCAATCTATCCCATACCGGCGGGTTTACTAACGCACAACCTTCGTGGGGGCTGAATTTTACACGGCTCCAGCGTAAATCTTTTTTAAAGATCAATGCAGCTACTTTTGAAGTATTGTTTTTTGTAAAAGTGATGTCTAAATAATACGTCCATGTAAGGTTGCGGATCAACACAGGCAGTGTTAAAAACGCGCTGCTTTTAGATGCATCTTTATAGAGATACAGCGTATAATAAATACGCATACTATCAACACTTTTATATTCAAACTTGTAATAAAGGGGTTTGCCGCCGTTGTTTACTGAATGATCCAGTTTTCCTTCTATGTTTTGTGAAAGGAATTCTTTCATTACAACCTGCGCATTTGTTACAGCCGGGGTAATTGCAATGAATGCGATCAGTGCGATGGCTTTATAAATATTTTTCATGCTTACTGTATTATTTCTGGGTTTATAATTATTGGATTGCCTTTAATTTTATTTGGTACTGTCTGCTTTCGCTGTTTCTGCACCCTGGCGTTTAGGGTGCGTTTTAATTTCTTTGAGAATATAGTTGCCAACATTATTACCCTCAACAAGGCCGTCTTCAATATCGCACCTGAAATGTATGCCACCGTACAAACGCGAATTAGAAGCTTCTTTCGCTGCATCAATAAATGAATCGAATTTTCTTGGCAGCAGGCCAATGATATAATGCGAACTGTCGGTGAAAGGCTTGTTGCCAATAAGCTCAGTTAAAATTGTTGAAGCAGAACCTGAGAAACCAGAGTGGCCGGAAGTATAACCTGCGAACGGCGGTGTTTCTACATAGGGTTCCCAGCCCTTTTCAAAATGCTCATTGATGTATGTTTTAGGTCTTACAAAGTCAACCCTGTATTTAGTATGCCATACAGTAATACACGCATCTGCCATTGCTGTAGACATCAGTGCATATATTTCTGCTGCCCTGTCAAGCTTCATATTTTCCTGCTTTACAAATCCATTGGCAATAGATATCCAATGGCCGGGAGGTGTAAATGTTTCACCTGCATCATCAGCCCAGTATTGAGCGGTAGTGCGCTGCTCTTCGGTTAAGTTCTTATCTGTGGTATAAACTTCCATTGCCTGCTTCCACATTTCTGAAGTAGAATCATCGCTGTATTTAAATTTCAGGTTTATATCAAACTGGCTGCCGTCTTTAATACAAAAAGTACGGTGCGTTCCCCAGAACGGTTCAAGGGGGGTTTGGTTAAAGTCAACAGGCTGCCATAGCTCAGGGTGTCCTTCGCGTGTAGGTGCTTTGTAATTCATGTAGCGTGTTTGTTCGTAATGGTCTTCTTCGCTCCATGCAATAATGGCATCAGATAATTCACGTCCGTATGCCTGGGAACGGGCCATTACATCGGCAGGGATTGTTTTGGCACGCTCTGTTATTTGTGCGTCTTTCAACTGGTTCAACGCTTTTACACCGCCGGGCATGTAACGGGCAAGCATATAGTCCTGAACATAATACACAGCGATAGTGGTGACTGCAGTCCAGTCGTAAACCGAATCCTTATCCGGTCTTGGCAATTCTTTCAGCCCATTCAATTGGCCTTCCAGCGTAGTATAATCTTTAGCTCCGCAAATTTGTGCTTCATATATAGTAGTACCAATGTAGGCAAACATACGCGATGCATCGGGCGGGGAGAGGCGCTCACTTTTTACAAAAGAGAAAAGTGTATTCCACCATTGAATAATAAATTTTGCACTTTGCTCACCAGATGGATTCGATTTTGCATTGTACAAAGGATTAACTACAGTTTCATTTCCGGTTGTGTTGCAGGAAGACAATGCCAGTAATGAACCCGACATTAAAACGACGAGAAAATTTTTTAATTTCATGCTCTTTGGGTTTTAATTTATGCCTTTAAAAATGTACTGTTCAGCAATATTTTTTTTGAAGAACAGATTAGTTTGGTTTGGTATTTTAAAGCAGGTTTAGAACAATGGTTACAGTTTTAATTTCCCGCGTTTAATTTTTTATTATATCAAATATAGTATTTCAATCAACATTTCTTGCGTCGCACTCTTGTACATTCGGTAATTCTATTGGACAAAGCGAAATTCTGCGGTTGATTATTTTATTTTACCGTTTAAAAAAATTCAGGATACCGGTTTTTTAAAAGTGAAAATTATATAAATTCCTGAATATTTAAAATTTATTCAAAATTAAAATTCTATTTAATGATAAGAATTATAGCGATGAAATATTTTGCCGTAATAAGCTTTTTTTAAAATTAAACAAGATTGAAATAAAGAAAAAATTACCTGCTCATTTTACAGAGATATTGGAAAGTAACTGCCGCTCAATTGTTGCCACGATATATATTCAGGACAATTTCTGCACAGGTTCCTGAATATTTTTTTTGTATAAGTGTTGGTTTAAATTTTATCTATGCACTTCATGTTTATTGCAGTTTAATTGCCCTCAAAGACTTGCTGTACAAGAGTGCGATGCAAGGAACGATCAATTGAATTACTTAAGCCTGGTAACAAAAAATAATAATATAAATGGTGAAAGTTTTTAAATTTATTATAGAACACATTTGTTTTTCAGGATTCTTTTGAGTCGCATTATTAAGTTTTAATTAAAAAAAGCAATATTAGCGTATAAATCCTACCTATTTGATAGGTAATGCAAATTATAATAACTGCGCGATCGGGGAATTTGAGGAAATAATTTTATTTTGCAAACTCAATTTCATAACAACCAAAATATTCATGAAAAAAACATCTTTCTACCGATTATCATTTATTGCAATTGTAATCAGTTTAAATTTTTCCTGCGGAAAAGATGACACCACTACGCGTCAAAGTGTTGTTATTGACCCAAAAAGAAAAGTAACCCTCGACGGTAATTCAGGTAAACGTTTTGATGTACTTACCGGAAAGTCTACAGGCATACATTTTATTAACGATCTTACAGAAAGCTTTAAGCTGAATCACTGGCGTTATGTTTATTCTTTTCAGGGAGGCGGTGTTTGTATCGGCGATATTAATGGAGACGGTTTACAGGATGTTTTTTTGGTTGGTAACGTTTCTCCCAACAAACTTTACCTGAATAAAGGGAACCTCAAGTTTGAAGATATTACAGAAAAAGCAGGCATCAATAAGCTCCCCACAGAATGGACAATGAGCGCCAATATGGTTGATATTGATGGAGACGGCGACCTTGATATTTATTTGTGCCTTGGCCGCTGGGAAGAACCTTCAAAAAGAAGGAACCGTGTGTTCTACAATAATGGTGATTTAACCTTTACCGATAAATCAAAAGAAAGCGGTTTGCAGGATAGTGTTTACTCTACTATGGCCAACTTTTTTGATTATGATAATGATGGTGATCTTGACATGTACCTTACCACCCACCCTACGGATTTTGCAGACAGGTTTAAAA
>JANXWM010000368.1 GCA_025351145.1 Chitinophagaceae bacterium | reverse complement strand
TTGCGAGGCCTCCGAAGCAATCTCCTGATTTACATAAAAGCTATTATGATTAGCTGAGAACAGATTGCTTCGTTCCTCGCAATGACGCACGATGTTCCAAACGTACAAGAGTGCGACGCAACAAAAACTTCATTCATATTCTTTAGCCGGGCCAATAAATATCCTACTTTTTTTCTGGCGCAGGTGGCGGGTCATACACAACGGCCCCGCCTTTGCCAAACAAACGCAAGGCAATTTCGCTGCCAGCACCTTCAGCCTTTTTAAAGATCAGCCGCTCGTTATTAACAATCAATTTTCCGCTGCCACTACGCACGGTAATAAGCGCTTCGTAACTGTTGCCCTTTTTGTTAAACACAATATTTGCAGCAGCGGTGCCGGCGTTGGTCTCATCGGTAAAATTAATATCGCAATCCTTTATTTGTTCAGTTACATCTTTGGTAACCGCATCGCTTGCACCGGTAACGGAAAGCCGCACGGATAAAGGGATACCGGCAAAAGGAATGATTTGCGGATATTCATCCATCAACGCGGAACTGTATATCGAAAACTTGCTTTTATCGCCATTGTTTTTATATGCCTGTGCAAGATTTTCGTACACACGTGCAACAAATAATTTCTCGTTGGCAGTATCGGCAGTTGTGGTTCGGTCCATATTTTCGAGGTCTTTCACCGCTTCCTTTTCATCGCCATTTTCGTACTTGAACTTGGCGGAAAATAATTTAAAATACTTTTGAATATTTTCCCGCTTATCTGTTTGCTGGTAGGCTGTATATTTTTTTGTAAAATATTGCGGACTAAAATCCTTCATCAAATACCAGGCTTCATCAAAAGTGGTGGTAGATTCTGAGCAGAAAAGATCATACACCAAACGGTCCCTTTCGGGGTTGGCCATTAACTGGTTTACCACCACGTATTCAGCAGTCATTTTTTGGGCTTTGTATGCAGCAATATTGTAAAGGCTTGTTGGGGAATACCACCAGCCTTTGTTCAGGAATTTTTCCTGCGCCAGTTTCTTATCGTACAATTGAACACGCAAAAGATTAATGGTAAAATCGTATTGGTTTTGCGTAAGCGTTGTGCCAATATGCAGCTCTTTAAAATTGGCTGCTTTATCCAAAGCAAATTCGCAACTGTCTAACTGGCCATCGTATAAATAACTTCGGCCAAGTGCAATATTATACCAGCCAAAGCCAGGTGTAGAGCCGCTTTCGGTAATCATATCCTGGCACATATTAATGGCATCTTTTGTACGTCCGGCATATACATACAACTGCGGAAGATAATAATAAGGCTCACGCAAAAAGTGCTCGTAACTTTTATACATGTCTTTGCTGAAGTATTCCTGCGCCGTAGCAAAATTTCCTATTTCGCCCTGCATGCTGCCAAAATTATTCCACGAAACATGACCGCCTTCTGCAAGCTTTTCGTAATAATATTCGCTGCTGTCGTAGTTCTTGTTAAAGCAATGCAGCAAGGCAAGGTTATGGTATATTGTAAGCGTTCTCTGTTCACTTTGTGCGGGGCCAAAAATGGCATTATTATCAGCTTCATATCTCTTTATATAAGCAAGCCCGTTATAACACCATTGAAAAGCCATCTTTTCATTTTCCGGAACAGAGTTTTTTAGAAAATCATATTTTGAAGAAGTATAAAAGCGGTTGCGGTGGTACATCCATGAGCGCTGATAACATAATTCAAAACCGAAATCATTTTTAAAGCCATAAGCCTGTATCCGGTTTATCAAGGCCATTCCTTCATCGGGCATTTCAACATTATCGTAACAGCCTTTTAATGCTGAAAATATAAAATAAAGATCCTGATACCGGTTAATATTTTGTACAAGATTATCCATGCTGTTGTAAAGCGTATAAAATGTTTTGCTGTAATCTTTATCCATCAGGTCGAATGCTTTTTGCAGCGGCACAATAGCGTTTTTAAAGCCAAGATAATCAGCGCTCCTGTCAAACTTATACATGCCCTCGTACATGTAGCCCACGTAGTAAGTGCTGTCTAACCGAATAAATTCACGGCTCCGCGGCAGCGCATCTTTATCCGTTGGGTTTACGCCTTTGCGCTTTGCATCAATTTCATAGCGTGCCTGCGCTTTCGTTTGCGCAGCTAAAGAAAGCCCCTGTGCAAAAGAATAGTGAACAGTGAACAGTGAACAGTGAACAATTAAAATGCGATATATAATTTGTTTTGACATTTTCAGTTACTTCTTTTCATCTAAATATTTTTTATGGGCCGGGCTTTGAGTTCTTCGTGGCATCGTCTCTTGCGTCGCACTCTTGTGCTGATTGAACATTGTGCGTCAATTGCATGAACGAAGATTTGGAAAGATTTCTTGGATTCCATGGATTAGAAGAATTTGTTCAACTTACTTCCTTTATCTCTATAATCATCTTCATTAAATCTGTCTAATCCTTTTAACCCTGCTCAATCCACGTTCAGACATATTCTACAGTACAAGAGTGCGACGCAAGTAAAGCTTCATAGTAGTAATGCGGCCAGGCCCAAAATCTCCCCTTCTACTTAGACCAATTATTAATTACTAATTATTAATTACCAATATTCAGTTTACTTAACCTTGCCAGCTCTGCATCAAGAATACCTGCAAGTGCTTTTTGCTTTGCTTCTTTGTTCCGGTAAATTAACCTGTGATCGAGCACCGCACTTGTAATGAGCTTAAGATCATCTTCTGTTACAAAACTGCGGCCATTTACCAGCGCAAAAGCCTTTAAACATTTAAGAAAGGTAATGCCGCTTCTTGTAGAACCGCCAAGCACAATATCCGCATGACGGCGTGTGCCCCAAACAATATTGCGCACTGCTTTAATGATCTCTTCGTGAATAAAAACTTTCTCTGTTTCGCCCTGCAGAAAAAGAATTTCATCCATGCTTAACACTTGCTGAACATGCTGCAAATTATTTTCTATACCGAGATAATCTTTATAAATATCCAGTTCCGTTTCTTCATCAACATACCCAAAAATTATTTTAATAAAGAACCTGTCGAGCTGCGCAGCAGGCAACGGATAAGTTCCTTCCATTTCAATTGGGTTCTGCGTGGCGATAGTGAAAAATAAGTTCTCCAATTTGTAAGTAATATCGCCCATGGTGATCTGGTTTTCTGCCATACATTCCAGCAAAGCAGACTGCACTTTTGGTGAAGCACGGTTAATTTCATCAGCTAATAAAACGTTGCAAAACAGCGGGCCTTTTTTAAAGATGAATTCTTTTTTGATGTCGTCGAAAATATGAGAGCCAATCAAATCCATCGGCAGCAGATCAGGCGTAAACTGTATACGTTTAAAATTAACGCCGGTATGATCAGCCTTTGCAGATATGCTCTGGGCAAGGGTTTTAGCCATTACAGTTTTACCGGTACCGGGATTATCTTCCATAAGGATATGTCCCTTGGCAAGCAAAGCAGTTAAGATGAATTGTATCTGTGTACGCTTGCCGCGTATCACTGTTTCAATATTATCAACAAGTTTCTGAATATTCTCTAATGCTTGATCTAATTGGATTTGTTGCTCCATATTTATTTGTTTTTGCTTTGTGCGAAATACGAAATCGTGTTATAAATATTTAAGAATCTTGATACCCTTGTTTTAAACGGAACCTGTTTACTTACATTACTGATAAACGGACTGTAAAAACTTTGCACTGCTTCCTTTTCCCTTTCGGATAATGGCAATGAACTGTACTTTAATTTCTGGTAAACATTGCTGAATGAACTGAAGGTTGTTTTAAAATTACCATCAATCATTCCGGCATATTCGTTAGGGCCATAGTTGGCTCTGCTGTACCCAATTTGGTTTAAATAATACATTGATGCCCTGTAACTGTTGAATGCTTTTTGCTTTGTTTCTTTAGCATTACGTGCAGCAGCATTAAAGTATTGCCAGATGAACCAGGGCGTAAGAAATGCGAGTAATGTTAAGCCTGCAATAATGCTGAGTGTGATCCATAAAACCCTTATCCAGTCTGTTGGGTTTTGTTGTGCTGCCTCTTCCTTTTTCTTTTGTTGAGCGGCACTTTCCGGGTCAATGATTTTGATCTGGTCAACAGGTACCGGCTTTATTAGTTTAATGAATATTGATAACAAACTGTCATCATCATTCGCCGTAATATTTTTCAATGCTTCTGCGTAAGAAGCAGCAGTAATATGCATACCTTTTTTGATGGCACCCAATGTAACAGTGCCGGTATCTCTTGAAACGGTTGCAAGCGAAACATCCAATTGAATATTTTGCGCTGCGGTTGTTTCATAATCTTTATCATGAAACAATATCCTGTTTACATCAAGTTTTAATCTTTTACTTACTGTGTCAATTTCGGTAACTGTACCATCTGCAACAAAGTAAGCCTCCTGCATATTAAGCGGCGGCGTTTCATCCGGTTGCGGTGCCTGTTGTGTGTTTACATCGGGAACGGTTGTATCAAAATCTATCCATCCATAACCCGGGAAAAATATCTGCACCCATGCATGCGCCTGGTCTTCGTAAAACCAATACCAGCCGGGGTTTTTACTGCTTCGGTCAACCGTTAAAAAACCTGCGGCCAATCTTGATGGAATACCGAGTGAACGCAGCATAAACAAAGTAGCTCCGGCAAAATAAGCACAGTAACCTTTCTTTGTATCAAACAAAAAATAGTTGAGTTTGCTTGCGCTTGGAATACCAGGAACGCCTGGGTTATCGGAATATTTATACAACGGCTGGCCAAATTCATCCTTGCTTAAAAAATAATCACGGATTGCGATCATTTTATCAACAGGAGTTTTAGCATTGGCGGTTATTTGTTGTGCCAGTGTTCGCAAACTGTCGTAGTCTGCATTAGATGGCATGAACGTATAATAATCGCGGAATTTTTTATCTACTTCATTAAAATCTTTTACTTCCCGCAATGCCTCAAACCGTTGCTCCTGGAATTGTTCCAATGACTTATTGCCTGCAGGATTATAGATAAAGTACGCGCTGTTTAAATTGCTTACCCACATCTTGGCACGGTAAGCGCTTTTATACTGGTCTTTATATTCATTGGAAACTGGTATTGGCTGACAAAAAAATGCTGTTGAAGGCGCAATAAATTCATCTGGTGAAAGCAGTACTTTATACACTTCTGCAGTAACTATTTTATGCTCCAAAAGGCCATGCGAATTTTTAATTACAGCAGAATCTTTCTTTGCAAAAAGCAAGGGGATTTTAGAAGGATCCGGGCGAAACAAATCATTGTCGGGCATTAAGCTGTCTATCTCAAATGTTTGTGTTGATGTATCAAATTTGGTATAATAATATGCTGTAAAATAAAGTGGGTTTGGTGTTTCACTGCCTTCAAAAAAATTATCCAGCTTGGCCACAAACACAAGCCGTTTTCCTTTATTAAGTGAACTGGTTAATTTGGTTTGGTCTTTATTGCTTACACTTCCATCTTTATTGTTTTTGGTCATGCTTTCGCTGTTGCCCTTACTTTTATCATAGTCGGCTTTTGCATTTCCCCATTCTTTTTCTATGGCTTTAAAATCGGCCTGGAAAATATTAAGCAACGCAAGTAATAAGACTAATACAACTATACAAAAGCCAAGCATACGTTTGGTAATGAACCAGCCAAAATGTGTTTCATCTTCGTTCATGTTTCGTATCAACTCCGCGGTGAAGATGATATAGAAAGCATAAGCAAGCACCGGTGCAAATGCCCCAATGATATTCCCTGCTTTAAAGTCAGAGGTTTTGCTTACCACAATTATTTGGATAGCCAGTAAAAAAACACTCCAGAAAACAGTATAATACCTTGAACGCGAAAAGCCATAGCCAGTAAGCCATCCCGCCGAAAACAACACAGCAAACAATAAAAATTGAACCGATGCAAAGAATGCATCAAATTCGCCCACATTAAAGTTGCCGAGTATTTTATAAGCACCATAGTAAATCCCCAATAGCAGAACAGTAGTTGCAATAAACCTAAACCGGTAACTGTAAAATATCAATGACGCCACAATACCAGCAGCAAAATAAAGGCCCTGTTTTATCCAGTCGTTTTGAAGAATGTTGTAAAGCCTGTTAGCATCCCACAATAAATAACAGGCAAGCACCATGGTAGGTATGGCCAATAAAATAACCTGTGCAACAACTTTTTTCCAGCTATGTATTTTTCCTATCGCCATATTTTTTAGCTATACGCCGTAAGCTTTAAGCTATAGGCTTTTATGATTACCAATTTCAGCATTATTCTTTACAAGTATATTTTCTTTTATGAACCCGGCAATTGGATCTTTTCTGATCGTTCCTTGCGTCGCACTCTTGTACTTGAGAATACAAATGAACAGTGAACAACGAACAGTGCTTTTAACTCTTTGCCTATTGCCTCCTTGCCTTGTTGCCTTTTCTTCCCTCCGTACAAGAGTGCGACGCAACAGGCGATGCCATGAAAAACTTTGCCTGGTTCATAATATGTATTTTACAGAACCAATGTTTTTGAATGCTTTGCCATTAATGCTTCCAGCTTTCTTTCATTATCCAAAACCTTCGACCTTAACAGGCTTAGCCTCCAGTTTGTTTTATATACTTCCAGTTCATTTTTTTCCTGCTGAATAAATATCCACTGCAGCAAACTAACCAGGTAAGAACTCTGCAAACTGTTGCTCAGTTTTATAAGTACAAACATGGTATAACCTGATTGATTTTCCAATAACGGTGCCACATCTTCCACCTTGCAGAGCGACGAGAAAACAATGACCGAGGCATCTTTGCTGCTTACAAATTCTTTGATCGTTTTATCTTGTTGCCAGTTACTTGTACTGATGGTATACTGAATAGACTGCTGCGCTTCAGCGAAGTTTTTTGTGGGCGTTTGCTGGTCGGCAATATAGCGTAATTCAAATCCCTGCTTATTAAGATTTGTATAAATGCCCCAAAGCATTGTTTTATAATAATTGAGAAAATATATCTCCGCAGTTGAGTTGCCTGCTATATCAAATCCATTGAAGAATGATGGGTAAATATATGCATGAGATGCAGACGGATCAAGCACTTCCGGAATACGAACTACCAGTTCTTTATTCTTGGCGTAAATTTTCCACACAATGCGGCGCACATCGTCGTTGTTCTCGAAGTTTTTATAGTTGAGGTATTCGCCTTCTACTTTTTTAAGTTCTTCAATTCGGGAGCTGGTATCTTCTGTTTTGCGCGGAGAAATATTAAAATTTTTAACCGGCGGCGCAAACGGGTTGGTATGAAAACGGTCTTCCACAGGCAATGCAACTGTAAAAGAAAAAAACTGGAAAAGGTCTTCAAAATAAAGGATCAGTTTTTCAACATGGTATTCCTTTATCTCGGGCAGGTTCCACTGATAATCGCCTGCATAATTTAGAGAGATCAGTTTCTTTTCATTGTCCTGCACCAGGGCAAATTTTTCTGAGTATTGTTTTTCATCATACTGTAACCGCAACTTTATAAAACCAAGCAATGGCTTAAGCAAAGGAGCAATTTCAATATGAATTTTTTGAGATGGGTTATCTTTTCCTGCATCTTTAAATGCCGAAGTAGTTATAGAAAAGCGGATGCTATTCTTTCTTTTCTTCCAAAGGAAAACAAGAAAAGAAACCAATGCA
>JANXWM010000351.1 GCA_025351145.1 Chitinophagaceae bacterium | reverse complement strand
TAAGTCTAGTGCGTCTGCCAATTTCGCCACATCCGCTAATTCAGGGGCGCAAAAATAGGGGAATTTGTTGAATGGGCAAATGCAAAAAAAATGATGAAAATAATTAGGCCTGTGATAAGCGCAGCGAGGTGCATATTGCTGAATAATGTTATGAATGTACAAGAGTGCGACGCAACGGATACTTAATGGATATTCTTAAGCCGGGCTAAAAATAAAAACACAGCCGTTGATATGAACAGCTGTGTTTTTACGGCACTAAAAATTAATCTTCTTTTCTTTGACCTATTTTAAGCATTACGGTGTAATAATCGTCTGTGTCTTTTTCCAGGATAAGCCATACATGAAATTTGTCGTATTCGCCACCATCAGTTAATAAATCAAACTGTGTTTCTGTTTTATCTTCAGAAAGATTGGCAGGTTTTATAGTGCCTTTTAATTTGACAGGTTTTTTTATTATTGTGTTTGCAATAGCAGCGGCCGTTAACTGTTTTGCCAATTCATTGTATTTTACTTTTGCTTTTTCGCCGTCTTTTGTACTAAGAAATTCGGCCACATAGAAATTATTTTCATCGAAATCGGTTTCTATTTTATCAGCATCGGTTGTTCCTGGAAAGGTGATCAAGCTGTTGTAAATATCGTTGTAATCATCTGTATCAGAGAAAGCATCGAGCCAGGAATCATCATCGGATAAAGAGCCGGAGATATCATCAAAATTATCCGGGTAAGTTTTTATTACAAAATTCAGCGCTTCCTGGAAAGTTTTGGGGCTTCCCGGTATAACCTCACCTGCTGCAGTGGTTATACTTGTTACTTTTACTGCTTCACCATCCTTCCATGTTCCTGCTACATTACGGCCTGTGCTTTCAACCCTAAAACCAGTTCCGGTGAATTTTCCCTGTAAATAATCGCCGGCATACATGGTATTTTTATCGTTGAAAAAGTAAGCTTTGCCGGTAAATACACCCTGTATGGCATTGCCGTAGTAAACAGATTTTTTTACAAGGTCAATGTCGGTAATGTCACCATCAAGGTGGTCATCCTTATAATTTCCTTCGGAGTAATAATTATTAAATTTAAAATCGTAACAATAGCCTATTGCGCCTACGGCGTCGAGTTTGCCAATAAATCTGGTACTGTCGTCTCTTATAATTAAGCCATCTTTTAGATTGCCGTTTTCGTAATACCCAAAATACCTTCTGTGTTTATCAAGGTCATAGTAATAGGCGGTATCTTTTAAAAAACCTTTTGCCGTAGTAGATCCAATTAAAACATGGCTGCTGTTCATTTCGCCAATAAAGTCAGGGGCTTTAATAAAGCTGGTAAAATTTGGACTGGCAGACTGTACCCATTTATCGTCTTTCCATTCTCCAGCATAAGTGGTTTTCGATTTTGCTTCGTACTGATAACCCAAACCATTTCTTTTGTCATCGCTGTAGAAAATGTCGCTGATAATGTTGCCGTCTGTCCACAGGTTAATGCAGCGGCCGTTCATTTTATCGTCTTTATAGCCCCCTTTAACAAAGCTATTATCTTTATAGATCAGTGTGCCTCTTCCGTTTTTAATGCCATCACTAAAATCCCCCGCATATAAAGTGCCATCTGCGGTAAGGTTTGCTCCTTTGCCATTTAGTTTCCCGTTGCTCCAGTTGCCGGTTAAAAAGGCGCCATTATCAAAAAACATAGTGCCCCTGCCCGTATAGAAGCCATTCACAAAACCGCCTGCATACTTTACTACGTTCCCCGATGCATATTTGGCAATACCCATACCATTTGGTTTACCATTTTTTACTTCGCCTGTATAGGTGTAGGTAAGTCCCCATGCATCCGTTTGTTTCTCCAAACGTTTGGTTGTTTGGGCTATTACTGCAGAACCGGTAATTGCTGCAAAAACCAGGAATAATAATTGTTTCATGCTCATTGTATTTTAAGATTGGTAATTGTTTTTTAAGAAAAGGAGTAAAGAACTTTTATTAACCCTGCTTAAGTATTCTATGGCATCAACTCTTGCGTCGCACTCTTGTACCTTCGGATCATGAAGCGACAAACGCGAATTACTCATTGCCTATTGCCTCTTTGCCTTGTATTGTGTTGTACAAGAGTGCGACGCAAGGATGCTTCATCTTTGAAACAAAAGCCCGGCAAATAATTTTGTATCTCAAAATTTCCACTTTATCGTTTAATTTATAACTCACCGTTAAATATGCTGCAAAGGCACTTTAGCTTTCCTTACGGCTGGTTCACTCGAACCAAATTGATTACCTTCGCCGTCTCATTTTAAATACCTGCTGCCAATTTGACTAACTGTTTTTGATAGCATGGTTTTTGAAAAAGTAAAAATCTGATTTTAAATTATAATTATCAATACCCAATTACACGGATATGCTGAAACTTATTTCCAAACTTTTAGGTGGTAATAAAAGTGAGAAAGATGTGAAACTGGTTGAACCAATAGTAGCAAAAATAAACCAAAACTTCCAGCAATACCAGTCACTTTCCAATGATGAGTTGCGCGGAAAGACACAGGAATTTAAACAACGCATCAAAGATCATCTCAAAGATATTGATGCTGTTATTGAATCTAAAAAACAATCTGCAGAAACTTTACCCGAAGCCGAAATACAGGGCAGGGATGTAATTTACCAGGAAGTAGACCAGCTTAAAAAAGACCGCGATAAAAAAATTGAAGAAGTGCTTGAGCAAATACTTCCCGAAGCTTTTGCTGTAGTTAAAGAAGCGGCCCGCCGTTTTAAAGAGAATACCGAAATGGTAGCCGTGGCTACCCAGCATGACCGCGACCTGAGTGTTAAAAAAGAATACATAAGAATTGACGGCGATAAATCTGTGTACAAAAATTCCTGGACCGCAGGCGGTGGACAAGTTACCTGGAATATGCTCCATTACGATGTACAGTTGATTGGTGGTATGGTATTGCACCAGGGCAAAATTGCTGAGATGGCTACGGGTGAGGGTAAAACGCTGGTATCAACACTGCCAGCTTATTTAAACGCTTTACCCGGCGAAGGTGTTCACATTGTAACAGTGAACGATTACCTGGCACGTCGTGATAGCGAGTGGAATGGCCCGCTTTACGAATGGCTGGGTTTAACCGTAGATTGTATAGATAAACACACACCCAACAGTGCAGACCGCCGTAAAGCATACTTAGCCGATATTACTTATGGAACCAATAATGAATTTGGTTTCGATTATCTACGCGATAATATGGTGCATAACCCGGATGAAATGGTGCAGCGCAAACATCATTACGCTATGGTGGATGAGGTAGATTCCGTTTTAATTGATGATGCCCGTACACCGCTGATCATATCCGGCCCCGTTGGTCATGTGGATAATATACAGCAGTTCTTCGATCTTAAACCAAGAATAGAAAAGCTGGTAGAAACCCAGAAACGTGCCATTAACCAGTTTTTGAATGAAGCCAGAAAAAAAATTGCAGAAGGAAATGACGACCCTAAAGATGGCGGACTTGCTTTGTTTCGTGCCCATCGTGGTTTGCCAAAAACCAGTGCATTAATCAAGTTCTTAAGTGAGCCCGGTATTCGTCAAAAATTGCAGCGCACAGAAAACCACTATCTCGCTGATCAGCAAAAGGAAATGCCGAAAGCCGATGAAGAGCTTTATTTCTATATTGATGAGAAAAATAATTCTGTTGAATTAACAGATAAAGGCATACAGCTTATTACCCGTGCTGGTGAAGACCCCAATTTCTTCATCATACCAGATATTGGTGTAGATCTTGCCGGTATAGATTCAAGTACAGCTATGTCTGCAGAAGAAAAAACAAAACAAAAAGAAATCATTCTCAACGATTACGGTACTAAAAGCGACCGTATACATACTGTTCAGCAGCTGTTAAAAGCATATACCCTTTTTGATAAGGATGTGGAGTATGTGGTAATGGACGAGGCTGTAAAAATTGTGGATGAACAAACAGGCCGTATACTTGATGGCCGCAGATATAGCGATGGTTTGCACCAGGCGCTTGAAGCAAAGGAAAATGTAAAGATCGAAGCTACTACGCAAACCTATGCAACAGTTACATTGCAAAACTACTTCCGTATGTATCACAAACTATGCGGGATGACGGGTACAGCAGAAACAGAAGCGGCAGAGTTGTGGAGCATTTATAAATTGGATGTGGTAACAGTTCCTACCAATGTAACTGCCATTAGAATTGACGAAGAAGATTTGGTTTACAAAACCAAACGTGAAAAATACGGGGCAGTCATTGATAAGATTGAAGAACTCCGTAATGCAGGCCGCCCCGTACTGGTTGGTACCACTTCTGTTGAAGTAAGTGAATTGCTTAGCCGCATGCTTAAGCAAAAACAAATTCCTCATAATGTACTTAATGCCAAGCAGCATGCAAGGGAAGCACAGGTAGTTGCAGAAGCTGGTTTTCCCGGTGCAATTACCATTGCTACCAACATGGCTGGCCGTGGTACCGATATTAAACTTGGGCCTGGCGTTAAAGAAGCCGGAGGCCTTGCCATCATTGGTACAGAACGCCACGAAAGCCGCCGTGT
>JANXWM010000305.1 GCA_025351145.1 Chitinophagaceae bacterium | reverse complement strand
AATGGAAGGTGCCCGCATTGGAAAAAATTGCCGCATTTTTCCCGGCGCTGTTATTGCAGCCACCCCTCAGGACCTCAAATATGCAGATGAAAAAACGTATGTAGAAGTTGGCGACAATACCACCATACGCGAATTTGTAACCATTCACCGTGGCACATCAGACAGGCTTAAAACGAAAGTGGGGCACGATTGTCTCATCATGGCTTACAGCCATATAGCGCACGATTGCATTATTGGCAACAACTGTATTTTGAGTAACAGCTCACAATGTGCAGGGCATGTGGTGGTTGGCGACTGGGCAATTATTGCGGGCGTTTGCGCAATACACCAGTTTGTACATATTGGTCAGCATTCTTTTATAGCGGGCGGCAGTTTGGTAAGCAAGGATGTACCGCCTTATATAAAAGCGGTACGCACACCATTAAGTTATGGCGGTGTAAATAGTGTGGGGCTAAAACGCCGCGGTTTTTCGCTGCAGCAAATCAACGGCATTCTTGATATTTACCGCATCATCTATAATAAAAATCTCAACATCAGCCAGGCATTGGAATACATTGAAGAAGAAGTGCCGGCCACCGATGAACGTGATGAAATTGTAACTTTTATCAGGGAAAGCGGACGTGGAATTATTAAACGTTTTGTAAAAGGCGCTAATGATGAAGATTAAATTAATGCCTTTTTTACCAGGCAGCATATCTTAACTCACCGTCCCTTGCGTCGCACACTTGTACGTTCTAAAAATAAATCAGCTTTCAACAGCCGCGCAAAAGTCTCATAAAACAAATTAAGCAAGTTTCACTAAAATGCAACCTTCCATTACCTCCACCTTGGCTGATTCCTCATTAACCGGCAGGGATTTGCATATTACTTTACAAAACGCAGGTAAACGTTTCAACAGGGAGTGGATATTCAGGCGTTTAGATTATACTTTTCAACAGGGAAAATCTTACGCCATCACCGGCCCAAACGGAAGTGGCAAAAGCACATTGCTGCAAACAATTGCAGGCGCTATTGGCCCAAGCGAAGGAACTGTAAAATACTTAACACAAAACCAGAAACTGGAGGCTGACGATAATTACAAACACATATCCATCGCCGCTCCATATTTAGAGGTAATTGAAGAAATGACTGCCGCAGAATTTTTAGCCTTTCATGTTTCATTTAAACCATTTATTTCAACAGTAAGCATTCCTCAAATACTTGATATTATTGGCTTGCAGGCAGCCACAGGTAAACAGATACGCTTTTACAGCAGCGGGATGAAACAACGAATAAAACTTGCCCAGGCTATTTTTTCAGATGTTCCTGTTTTATTATTAGATGAGCCTTGTACCAACTTAGATGCTTCGGGTTATGCATTGTACCATCAGCTTGTGCAAGATTACTGTAGCAATAAATTAATAATTGTGAGCAGTAATGATATAAATGAATTTGATTTTTGTGGCGAAAGTGTTTCCATCCTTGATTATAAATAACCTTTTGTGCAGCCGCTCTGCTGAATAGTATTACCGAACGTACAAGAGTGCGACGCAACGGAAGCATCATTTATATTCTTTGCCTGGCTAATAATAAATTCTGTTAAAAAAACTGCCCCCAACCATTAATCGAATAAATTTACATGCTACCTTTTATGCACGTAAAAAATTTCACATTCATTATTCTGTTTTTTTTCCTGGCAGCTGATACAAATGCACAGGAGCCTCCACCAACCTCACCCTGCACTGCAATTGGACAAACTCCTGAATCGGCTATTCCTATATGCGGTACAGAACCAGTTAAACAGGGGGTTGTTTCTCTTTGCGGAGGCAATTCAATTGCTACCATTTGCTTTTCGGGGCTAAAAACTTTTGAAGAAAAAAATCCAACGTGGTTTAAGTTTACTTGTTACGGTGCAGGAACATTGGGTTTTGATATAGTGCCCAACGATTTAAGCGATAACTACGATTGGGAAATTTTTGATGTAACGGGCAAAAATGTGACCCAGGTTTATGGCAGTGTAAGTTTATTGGTTGGAAGTAACTGGTCGTGGATGCCGGGTTATACCGGCACAAGGGTGCCGCTTACAGAAGGCTTATACGGGTGTAATGATCAAATACCAAAACCACGCACTTACAGTGAAATGCCAAAATTAAAAGCAGGTCATAATTATCTTTTGCTCGTCAATCATAGTGACGATGTACAAAGCGGTTTTACACTAAACTTTAAAAATAGCACCGCCATCATTAAAGATCCGGTTGATCCCCAGTTAAAAAGTGCAGCTGCCAATTGCATGGGAACCGTAGTAAGGGTTAAGCTGAATAAAAGAATGAAATGCAGCAGCCTTGCCCCCGATGGCTCTGATTTTGATATTAGTCCGGCTCTTGCCAACATTGCATCAGCAAACGGTATTAATTGCAGCAGCAGTTTTGATATTGATTCGGTAGAACTCACCCTTAGCAACAATTTACCTGCAGGTGATTATATTGTTTCTGTAAAGAATGGCAGCGACAATAATTCTCTTTTAGACAACTGCGGTCTTGCGATACCAACAGGTAATAGTGTGCCATTTTCGGTTTACCCTATGGGTAGTTCTGTATTGGACAGCCTTACTTCTGTCGGTTGCCTGCCCCTGCAATTACAGCTGATTTTTAAACAATATGTAACCTGCAGCTCCATTGCCCCCGATGGCAGTGATTTCAGTATAACGGGGCCTTCCGCGGTTAATATTGAAAGTGCTTCAAGTGAATGCGATGGAGTGGTAAACTATATTTTATTAAAGTTGAAGTCACCTATTCTTTTACCCGGAACCTACCAGGTAAAATTAAATGTGGGCAGCGATGGCAATACTGTAATAAATGAATGCGGGTTAGCATCTCCTGCTGGCCAGGTGCTCGATTTTACAGCAAAAGCTTCTGTTTCCAGTGCCTTTAACTACCAGGTTGTAAAAGGCTGCAAATACGATACGGTTCAATTTTTTCAAACCGATGCAACCGGTGTTACAAGCCGCAACTGGACGTTTGATAATACCCAAACAAGTATTTTACAAAACCCGGAAATAGTGTACCGGGAAGCAGGCAGAAAAACAACAAAACTCTTTGTAACCAATGGAGTGTGTAACGATAGTAGCACTGCGGTAATTGACCTGGAGAATCATGCACATGCAGGCTTTGAAGCAACACCCGTGATTTGCCCGCTCGATTCAGCCAGTTTTAAAAACACCAGCACCGGAGATATTATTGCATGGAACTGGAATTTTGGTAATGGTAAACACAGCACAGATAAAACCCCGGTTGCACAAACCTATCCGTTTTACAGCAAAGACAGCTACATACCAGTAAGCCTTATTGCAAAAAGCAGTTTAAACTGTTTCGACACATTTGTAAAACAAATAAAGGTTTTATACAACTGTTATATTGCGGTTCCTTCTGCGTTTACACCAAACAACGATGGGCGCAACGATTATCTTTATCCTTTAAATGCGTACAAAGCCGATAATCTGGACTTTCGCGTTTACAACCGTTACGGGCAGGTGGTTTTTAGTACCAAAGACTGGACTCGTAAATGGGATGGATCCATTAACGGTCAGCCTCAGGAAACCGGCACTTATATCTGGATACTCATCTACCGCGATCACGACACAGGAAAAACCATCTCACAACATGGAACAACACTATTGCTACGTTAGTAATATTTTTTTGTGAGCTTTTGTACCCGGCAGCTCAGCATGCATGAAGCATTGTTGCGTCGCACTCTTGTACTGCAGAAATACTATTGAGCATAACATGTGCTGCGGTTAAATCTATTCAATACCCGTACTAATACCTCCAGTGCCCGGCCTGCCAGTAACTGCCTCTCCTGCTCCTTGACCAATGACCGGGTATCCATACAGCACGGTCTCTTGGTGGCAGTGCCCAGTAACCAGCCTGCCATACATAACCACTATTTCTCCATACCCAATCTCCCTCAACCCACACATGTCTGTTTGACGGGCAAGCCGGCCTAACGCTAACACTAACCGCAGGACGTACTTTTACATAATACCGTTGTGCATTGCCTTTACAGGCAATGCCGGCTGCAAGCATAATCAACAGGGTGATTTTTAAAACTATTTTTTTCATCTTTAATTCTTTTAAAAGTAAAGATCATGCTTTTTTAAAATGGTTTAATTGCTGATTGTTTTATTTACCAACAAACACTTTTAGCGGGCTGGCTTTTTTTGCTGAACAGAATTGTTGCAGTACAAGAGTGCGACGCAAGAAAAGCTTCATAGCAATTCTTACGGCTGGCTCAAAAATTGCTTTCGAGTTCAGAAACAAATAATATTGAGCTGCACCTGATTCAATGTTCTGTGTGTAAATTTGTTTTCTTCTATTTTAGAATTGTAATTCATAAATTTTAAATCTTAATTAGTATGGCGTTTACTTTACCGGCACTACCTTATGCACATGAAGCATTGGAGCCACATATTGACACGCTGACCATGCAGATACATCATGGAAAACATCACCAGGCTTATGTTGACAATCTGAACAAAGCCATTGCGGGTACAGATAATGAAAGCAAAAGTCTTGAAGAACTGGTAAAGCATGCAGGTTCAATTTCTCCCGCAGTTCGTAATAACGGAGGCGGCCACTGGAACCATAGTTTCTTTTGGGAGACCCTTGCACCCAATGCAGGCGGCACTGCAACCGGCGAACTGGCCAATGCAATTGCAGCAACATTTGGCAGCTTCGATGAATTTAAAACAAAATTTGCTGCCGCAGGTGTTGGCCGTTTCGGCAGTGGCTGGGCATGGCTTATTGTAAAAGATGGTAAACTTGAAATATCTTCAACACCCAACCAGGATAACCCTTTGATGGAGGTAGCTGACGTAAAAGGTACACCTATTTTAGGCATTGATGTTTGGGAGCACGCATATTACCTCAAGTATCAAAACAAACGCCCTGATTATTTGGCCGCAATATGGAATGTGATAAACTGGAGTAAAGTGGCTGAGCGTTTTGCCGCTGCAAAATAATATTCGATCTAAAACTTTCTTATCTTCAAAGTCCTGCAAAAAATGCAGGGCTTTTTTTATAAAACAACAGCAATGAAAACAAATCTTATTCTTTTAGCCGCTTGTGTACTTGTATTTACAGCCTGCAACAGCCACATCAAAAAAATTATTGTGTACGCCAATAACGAAGCTGATATTAATGAAGAAGCTAAAACAGTAACGCAGAAAGACACGGTTGGGCATTTAGATAAAACCATCCAATACAGCACAGGAGATAAGGTGGTGCTTAAAACAAAATCGCTTTCGGGCGAAACAACTGTTGACATACCCGAAGATGGCTATTATATTGTAAATCTTAAGGCAAAGGATACGATTATTGGTGGTTACCAGAAATATTCCACACCGGGCGAAGCCAACCGTGTAATGACACAGGCCGACCTGCTGCGCAATATTGATTCACTTCAACAAATGATAGAGAACAAAAATATAAGCGCAGCCAACCGCACATTTTTTATTCTTCCCAATACAGCCGCCAAAATTACGGCCAACACAGAAGCTACTATTGTGGGTCCATACCGCCGCATGACATCTATTGCTAAAGAAGGTGATAAAGATCCTGAGGTATACAGGTTTTACAGTATCAATGAAGTAAGAGAAACAATCGCAAAATTAAAACCGTTAACTGTTGGCGCACCGGCTACGGAAAATGAGAAAAAATAATTCCTTTAGCTACAATGGAAAATTGTTATGGCACAGGATCAAAGCCGCTGCCACCACCAGGCCTGCACCTGGAAATTCTTTTTACCGAAAGCCACATGCCTTTAAATAATCCATGTTTTTTTAAGGCTTCCGCAGCATATTGTGAGCAGGTGGGCGTAAACCTGCACTTGGGCCCAAGCAGTGGAGAAATTGCATACTGGTAAATTTTTATCAACAGTATAAACGGGTAACTAAGTATTTGCAACAGCAGTTTCATCTAATTTTTTTATCAGCCGTTCCAGCACATGCGGCATGTTGGTTTTAATTTTTTCGTAGCCGGGCAATGTTTTGTCAATATACAAAAGAAAAACGGCAACCTGCCTTCCGTTTGCCTCCAAATAATCATGCAGTGGCTTTTTTTCCGTTCGGTACGCTTCGCGTAAAATGCGTTTCACTCGATTACGATCTACAGCCTTTTTAAAGTTTCTGCTGCTCACACCAACGCCGATTTTCGCTGGAAAATCAAGCGCCGCATCAGGCTGAAGATAAAATACTTTTAATGGAAAAATACTGAAGGTTTTTCCTTCATTAAAAAGCTGATCAAGCAATTTGCGGCTCTTTAGCTTTTCCGCTTTAC
Organism: Chitinophagaceae bacterium; assembly: GCA_025351145.1. Classification (GTDB taxonomy): domain Bacteria; phylum Bacteroidota; class Bacteroidia; order Chitinophagales; family Chitinophagaceae; genus Limnovirga. The sequence continues at coordinate 4,544 of JANXWM010000305.1, read as the reverse complement.
CGTATGAAAATATTTTTGCCATAAATTCACTTCAACGAAAAAAGCCTCAAATTGAGGCTTTAAATATAATCCGAAAACTCCTTTTTCTCTGCTTTTGGCAGATCAGGGAAATTTTACTTTAATTTTCTTTCGTCAGAAACTGTTAGTTTTCTGCGGCCCTTCGCACGACGGCTTGCTAAAACTTTGCGGCCATTAGCTGTTGCCATACGCTCACGGAAACCATGCACTGATTTGCGTCTGCGATTATGTGGTTGAAATGTACGTTTCATAAATAATATTTTTACTAACCCTTAAATAATTGTTTTCCACGCTTAGAAAACAGTCGCCATCACTGCTTTCCTTTGAAAGGACGGCAAAAGTAGGGGTTTATTCCGGATTTTGGTTTTCCATTTCATACTTTTTTTTGAGCCCGGCTTTTGATACATTGATGAAGCTTTACTTGCGTCGCACTCTTGTACGTTCGGAACAAAAGGCAACAAGGCAAAGAGGCAACAGGCAAATAGTTTTGATCGTATTGTTCATTGTTTGTTGCTCACTGTTCATTCTTAATCCGAACGTACAAGAGTGCGACGCAAGAGGCGATGCCATCTGGTACTCAGTTGGGCTCAAAAAATTTATACCGATTATTCCTTCTCCGCCTGCGTAAGCGACCTGAAAATTTCTTCCAGGTTATTGCCTTCTGTTTGCAGTGAAACTATGTTGAGGTTATTACGCAAAGTGAGTTCCATCAGTTGCTTGCGCACACCATCTGCATTGTTGGTTGCCAGCTTCCAGGAATGATCATTTTCCTGCAAAACATTTGTAACACCCGGCAATTGGCACATTAAATCTATTGAGAGGCTTTCCTGAAAAACAATTTTTACAAAGTTCCCTTTTGTATTTTGCTGCAGGTGGCTCAGCGTATCATTGGCTACCAGTTCGCCTTTGTTGATGATAATTACACGGTCGCAAATAGCCTGCACTTCCTGTAAAATATGCGATGAAAAAAGTACCGTTTTATTTTTACCCTGTTCTTTTATTACGTTGCGTATCTCAACAATCTGGTTGGGGTCGAGACCGCTTGTGGGTTCATCGAGAATCAGCACTTCAGGATCGTGAACCAAAGCGGCAGCAAGACCAACACGCTGCTTATAGCCTTTAGAAAGCTGGCCTATTTTCTTTTTGCTTTCAACGGTTAAACCGGTTAATTCGATTACATTATTTATTGCTGACTGCCGGTTATTGATTGCATGTACACCGGCAACAAATGATAAGTATTCACGCACATACATGTCGTAATAGAGTGGATTTGCTTCAGGCAGGTAGCCGATCTTCTTTTTTATTTCAAGAGGATTTTGCAAAACATCAATACCGCAAACCTTTGCTGAGCCTGCGTCCTGCAACAGGTAACCGGTAATTATTTTCATGGTGGTGCTTTTACCTGCACCATTGGGGCCAAGAAAACCAACGATCTCTCCCATACCAATTGAAAAAGAAATATTGTTCACGGCTTTTTGTGTGCCGTATGTTTTAAGCAAATCCTTTACCTCTATTGACATGGTTCAAAGATAACAGAAGAATGTCTGCAAGATTACAGTTTATGACTTATGGTTTAGTGAAAGTTTATAACGGTACGATTGATATTATTTTTTTATGCCCATTGGTAAAACAGTTTTGCCATGTACTTCATTGATTACCTGTGCAACACCGCCATAAAATGCAGAAAGGCCGCAAAGAATGCCTTCCCAGCCTGCAGCAATTTTGAGCGATGCATTACCTGTTAAGTCGCTTACAGATAACATGAAGAATAAAACCGTTAATGTAAAAAAGATAATCTGCAAAACACGGTTGAGTTTTAATGTGCCTATAAACATGAAGAGTGTAAATAAACCCCATATAAAAAGGAACCAGCCCATAGCGGTTTCGCTCGATTTTAATTCAGCACCAAAAGATGTCTTTGGAATTAAAATGATGGCAACCAATGTGAGCCAAAACATACCATAAGCTGTAAAAGCGGTGGCGCCAAATGTGTTGTTCTTTTTCCATTCCTGATAGCCGGCCATTACCTGTGCAATGCCGCCCATGAAAATACCCATACCGAGTATCATTGAGTCCATTTCGTAAATACCGGCGTTATGAATGTTGAGTAAAACGGTGGTCATTCCAAAACCTAAAAGCCCGAGTGGGGCCGGGTTTGCAGTACTGTCTTTAATGGTTGTAAGCTGAGTTGTTGGTTCCATGGCAAGTAGAATTTTGTTTTAAAGAATTAAAATGTTTTTTAAACTGGCAAAAGTTACGAATTGTATTTTATAAAAAAAGATTGTACCGGGTAAGGGCTGTTTGAAAGCTGCTGTATAATAAGAAAGTACAAGTGTGCGACGCAAGGAACGGTGAATAAAATTCCCTCTGCCCGGCTCATAAAATTTTCAACTAATCAACTATTCAACCAATCAACTTTCTTCCCGTTCAAGCTATGTTGTAAATTTGCTGCACAACAAAAAAGCCTGCCATGCAGTTTGGAATTATTGGAAGCGGCAGCTGGGCCACAGCACTCGCAAAAATTTTAACCGATAATGACCACCACATCAACTGGTGGATCCGTAATACAACCACCATTAATTACCTGCAGCAGCGCAGGCATAACCCGCATTACTTAACCAATGCACATTTCGACAGCAGCCAACTTACCGTGAGCAGCAGTATAAATTATGTGGTGGAGAATTCTGATGTACTGATCATCGCCGTGCCAAGCGCTTATATTCATGATGTGCTGAGCACGCTTAATAAAGATGCTTTTAAAAATAAAAAAAATGTATCGGCTATTAAAGGATTACTGCCCGACAGTAACCAGTTACTGAATGAATTTCTCGTAAAAGAATTTGATATAAAACTGGAAGACTATTTTGCTGTGCTTGGCCCATGCCATGCAGAAGAAGTAGCTGCAGAAAAATTATCGTACTTAACGTTTAGTGGTATTGATGAAACAATGGCAGCAGAAATTGCCACTCATTTTAAAAACGAATATTTAAATACAGTAGTAAACCACGACATTATGGGCGTGCAGTATGCGGCCGTGCTTAAAAACATTTATGCATTGGGTGCAGGCATTGCCCACGGGCTTGAATACGGCGATAATTTTTTAAGCGTATACATTGCCAACAGCGCCAACGAAATGGTGCGCTTTGTGCGCAAAGCCAGGCTGGACGAGGATAGTACGGGTTTAAACTATGCAGCTTCGGCTTATCTTGGCGACCTGCTCGTTACCTGTTATTCGCTCTACAGCCGCAACCGCACTTTTGGTAATATGATTGGCAAAGGTTACTCTGTTAAGTCGGCACAGTTGGAACTGAATATGGTTGCCGAAGGTTACAATGCCAGCCGCTGCATACACAGCACGAGCAGGGAATTGGGCGCATCAGTACCTATTGCCGATAGTATTTACGATATACTCTGGCAGCATGTTCCCGCGGCGGAAGGTTTTAAAAAAATAGAAACGCTTTTAGTATAAATAAGATGGAATTTTGTACTTCACTCAGCATCTGCTAAACATGAAAAAAAACGCTTTGTTCCCGCTGCTTCTTTTAATATTTGCCTGCATCAGTTGCAGCAATAAGCCAAAAGAAAAAGAACCTGTTACTTCTACAGTAAAGCCCGTTGAAGAAGTTTTTGACAGCTCGTTAAAATACATTTACATCACTTTCGATGATGGCCCGCTCGAAGGCAGTGAAGACATTGATGATGCTGTGCGCAAAGAACAAATTAAAGTAAATGTTTTTGTGGTGGGCCAGCATGCCCTTGCCAGCGAACGCATGAAAGGCTTTTATAAATTATACCAAAACAACCCGTACATCGAAATTGGCAACCATAGCTTTTCGCATGCACACGATCATTACAAAGAGTACTATCAAAACCCGGCGGGTGTGGTGGCAGATTTTATGAAATGCCAGGACACACTAAAGATTCCAACCAAATTTGCAAGGCAACCGGGCCGTAATCAATGGCGGCTAAAAAACATACGCCTCAACGATGTAAGCAGTGGCACAGCAAGTGCCGACATGCTTTACCAGCAAGGCTTTAAAGTATTTGGCTGGGATGTGGAATGGCAGCACGACAGCAAAACAGGTGCGCCCATACAAACAGTAGATGACATGGCAGAGCTTATTGAAAAGCGCCTCGATGAAAACAAAACCGTTACCCACAACCAGCTTATTTTACTGGCACACGATGAAATGTTTCGCAATGGTTGGGAAGAGAGCGAACTGAAACAACTCATTGATAAATTAAAAGCAAAACAGATTTATCATTTTGAACACCTGAGCAAATACCCCGGTTAAAAATAGCTTCTTTATTTACCCAACAGCAGATACTTTGCTGATCGTCTGTTGCGTCGCACTCTTTTACGGTTGGATTATGAATTGAGCTTTTATCGAAGTCTCCCAGCAACGGCGGCGTTGCGTTACGTTGTGTTACAACTTGTGTACAATGCGTACCTTCAAAAGAGCAAAAGCCCAAAGCAGCGATACCCATCTACGCAGTGATTTATTGATCCTATCGAAGTCTGGTAC
>JANXWM010000300.1 GCA_025351145.1 Chitinophagaceae bacterium | reverse complement strand
CCTGCACCTGCTACGGTCACGTACTGTGGCCCATTCGTTGAAGGCCACCAGGTATCGGTTGCGTTAACTCCATAAGAACCACTTGAGTTATTGAAATAGAGAACTCCTGTTGTAGCATAAACAAAACTATTGGTGTTGCCTGGCCAACCGCCTTGTTCTATATCTAAAATACCTGTACCGTTTATATTTACTGTGCCTGCACCTGTCAGAGAAGCGCCACTTGTAAAAGCGCATAGCAGCTTGCCACTTGTATTAATGTTAATTGTGCCGGTATTGTTAAATGCGCCTGAGGTATTATTAATATTTACCGGACCAACGATATTTAAAGTTGCGCCGCTACCCGAAGTTGGAGCAGTACCTCCAACCCATGTGGTACCAACATTCCAGTCACCTCCTGCTCCTGTTGAAGTGAAAGTCGGTGTTGCTGTTCCTTTTAATATTATATCATCAATTCTAAATTGAGTTACAGTATTTTGTTGAGTGAACCTAATTCTTAAATTTGAAGTACTAGGTATTGTACCAGTTGGTGATACTAAAGTCCATACTGACGTTCCTGCACCAGTTGCAAGTGTAAATGACAATGGAATATAGGTAATGCCATCAGAACTAACTTCAATTTTTAGATCAGATCCATTACTTGCATTAGTGTTTTTTATTATTCCAACTGTTAGTGTGATTGAGGAATAAGTAGTCGTGTTTATGTTGGCAATTTGAAAATTTGTTCCAACTGTAGTAGTTATAAATACGTTGCTGCCTCCACTTGCGCCGATATATCCTGATGAGGGTGCAGTAGTTCGAACATCGCCAGAGCCAGTAAAGGTCTGTACTCCATTATTTTGCCAACCAGTGTAAGCTGCAATAGTTGCACTTGTACCTGTTCCTATGTTTTCACTAAAAATTGTTGTTTGCCCCCAACTTTTCTCCCCAAACCCTAAACTTAAAAAGGTAAGAACGACAACAAAAGGCTTTAAGAAAAACGTATTGGATTCCCTAGTTTTTGAGTGGATATTATTGGTAAAGCTTTTCCTCATAAACAATAATTAACGCGGTAATCAACATTTGAAAATGCCGCAACCAGCAAATATAATTTTGGTATGCGATAAAGTTACTGTTTCTCCATTAACCGTAGATTAAATATTGATGAATAACTAAAGAAACATAGCCTTAAATAAAAAGCTTTCTTTTAGCTCAGCAAAGTGTTAGTTTGAGAAGGATAGCGGATATAGCACAAGCCTGTCTGGTCGTTGGAACCTGACAAGTTTTAGTGCCAGCTCGAAATTACGGGAAGTGAGCTTCGCACTGGTCAGCTATAATCCGAAAGTACAAGAGTGCGACGCAACAGGTGATGCCATAAAATACTTATGCCGGGTTCACAATTATATAACTGCAAATTAAAAATGAGTGCGGGTGAAATTATCAGCCAAGCATTTGATTAATCAAACTTAGCTCTTCGCTGCTGAATGCATAGTTATTGATGCATTTAATAGAATCGGTTACCTGCTCCGGTTTGCTTACACCAATGATTACAGAAGTAACCCGTGGATCTTTTATAACCCATGCCAGCGCCATTTGCGCAAGCGATTGTCCGCGCTGCTCTGCAAGTGCATTTAATTTTTTTACCTTCTCTATTTTTTCGTCGGTTACTGCATCCTCATCCATGGCACCGTTGCCACGATGGCTTGCTGCCCTTGAATCCTGGGGAATACCTTTTAAATATTTATTGGTGAGCAGCCCCTGTGCAAGCGAAGAAAAAGGGATACAGCCCACACCTTCATTACCTAAAAGATCGAGAAGCCCATCTTCAATCCAACGCTCAAACATGGAATATTTTGGCTGATGAATTAAGCAGGGCGTGCCGAGCTGTTTTAAAATAGCAAATGCTTTCGCTGCTTCCGCAGGCTGATAGCTTGAGATGCCCACATACAGGGCTTTGCCCTGCTGCACCATCAGGTCGAGTGTGCCCATGGTTTCTTCCAGCGGCGTATCTGGATCGGGGCGGTGATGATAAAATATATCTACATAATCGAGCCCCATTCTTTTTAAACTTTGATCAAGGCTTGCCACCAGATATTTCTTTGAACCAAGATCGCCGTAAGGGCCGGGCCACATACCCCAGCCTGCTTTTGTGGAGATAATTAATTCATCGCGGTAAGGTTTAAAATCTTTTTTAAAAATGCTGCCAAAAGTTTCTTCCGCAGAACCTGAAGGCGGGCCGTAATTGTTTGCCAAATCAAAATGAGTAATGCCTTTATCGAAGGCGAGGCGCAAAATATTGCGGGCATTTTCGTATTTATCTATCTGGCCAAAGTTGTGCCACAAGCCTAAAGATACCAATGGCAATTTAAGTCCGCTGTTACCGCAACGGCGGTATTGCATCTGCTGGTAGCGGTCTTCTGCTGCTGAATAAACCATGTTATTATTTTTGAATTATTAAAGTAAGCCGGGTTGTTTTATGCGCAGCTAAATTATCTCAATTATGCAACACTTTTTCTTAAATAATCCTGCCTGTTTGTAATGGTGAAAATTATTGGCCGGGCATTGTATCTATGTGGGGCTTTACTTGCGTCGCACTCTTGTACGGTTAGATTATGATTGGGCTTTTATCTAAGTCTCCCAGCAACGGCGGCGTTGCGTTATGTTGCAAAATAAGTCGCAAATTTTTTTGCTGATTTTCAATTAGTTAGTATCGACTTATATCGAAGTCTCCCAGCAACGGCGGCGTTGCGTTACGTTGTGTTACAACTTGTGTACAATGCGTACCTTCAAAAGAGCAAAAGCCCAAAGCAGCGATACCCATCTACGCAGTGATTTATTGATCCTATCGAAGTCTGGTAC
>JANXWM010000252.1 GCA_025351145.1 Chitinophagaceae bacterium | reverse complement strand
TTTAATTGGTGCCGGATTTAATTTACCGCCTTTTACACAAATACAACATGCTGGTGAAGATTTAACCCGCGGCGAAAAACCTGGCGGCTTTTTTGATAAAACATCATTCATTGATATTGCTACCAATAAAGATAAAACCGGAAGCACACTTAGTTTTATAGTTGAAAAAAGCAATGATGCCCTTACGCCGGTAATGGCCATCTGGATAGAAGATACAGCCGGTAATTTTGTAGAAAATCTTTTTGTGCCAGCCAAAACAATTGAGGTAACATCCGGAGAAGAAGATAAGCGGCATGCTTTATTTGAAGGCGAAACAGAAACAAAAAATTTCACTCCGGCTTTATTGCCCCACTGGCAAAAAAGTACAAAAGATACTGCCACAAATTATAATGATGCAACGCCCACAGATAATTTCTTTCTTACAACTAAAACTAAAGCTGGCAGTAAGTTTCAGGTTATGCTTGAAGTAAAGAATGAGGATAAAAACGAACTCTATAGTGGGACAGTTGATTTATCTAAAGGCGATGTATTTACTTTAAAATCATCAGGCAGTTCTTTACTGCTGGTAAGGGCTATTATGCAATTAAAGTAATTTTGAGTGTAAAGAGAAAAATCGCGGGCTATTTTTTCTCTTTAATAAAACGGTTATATATGAAAAGATTTTTTTTGGTCAATGCATTGTTGCTTGTTATAATAGTTACAGTATCCGCGCAAACAGTACAAACAACAAGAGTAAAAGCGGGAGATGATGTATCCAAAGCAATATCTGATTATGGTACTTACCGCTTTCCTTCTTTTACAGAAGGGATCATTTTCTTAAAGAATGGTGCAGCATCGCGGCAACAAATCAATTATAATTTTCTTGTGGGCGAAATGCAGTTTATCGGCAGTAACGGCGATACACTGGCCATCGCCAATTCTGATGAGGTGAAATTTATTAATATCAGCGACACTGTTTTTTACTATAACAAAGGGTATATGGAACAGCTTGTTGATGATGATACCCTTCATCTTGCGGTTCAGCGGAATATTAAAATTGATTACGAAAAAGTTGGAGCCTATGGCCAGTCAAACCCCGCATCTGCAATTGATAACAATCAATCATTCTTTGAAGGGTCTAATGCTTACCACCTGACTATTAACCAGGATGCTGTAATAAAAAATACAACAACTTATTATTTGATCAGCAAAAACGAGCCTGCTGTAATTGCAAACAAAGCAAATTTTATAAAAATATTTCCAGCAGATAAAACCAGGATCAGCTCGTTCATTAAAGACAATAATATTGATTTTAAGAAAGCCGCAGACCTTGAAAAACTGCTTGCATTTTGTGCTGCAGGGCAATAAGCATTGCTCAGTTTTAGAAAGGTGTACAAGAGTGCGACGCAAGGGACGATTAATAGGGCATCAAATGCTGGGTCAATAAACTGAATTTTTTTCAGGCATTTCGTTCATGTATTATTCGGATAATTTTAAACAATGATTTTTCACATACCAATTAAATAAACACTTACTGTATGAAACATGTTTGCCTGCTTCTTATCGCTATTAATTTTTATGCCGTTGCTTCCGCACAAACACCGCAGCTTGGAAAAAATTCCATTAAAGAAGTTATTGCCGCAATGACGCTGGAAGAAAAAGCGAAATTGCTGGTGGGCAATGGTTTTAGCATGCCCGGGATGACCCCTCCCGGTGGCCCGGTAATAGGCCAGACAAAGGACAGGGTGCCAGGTGCAGCCGGAACTACTTTCGCTATTAAAAGATTGGGCATACCATCTATCGTTGTATCAGATGGCCCTGCCGGTGTGCGCATAGATCCTTTTCGCAATGGCGACAGTTCAACATCATATTATGCAACGGCATGGCCTGTGGGCACATTGCTTGCATCATCGTGGGATACTGCATTAGTAAAGAAAGTTGGCGTAGCATTTGGCAGCGAAGTGCGTGATTATGGCATTGATATTTTGCTTGCACCCGCATTAAATATACACCGCAACCCATTGGGTGGAAGAAACTTTGAATACTATTCTGAAGACCCGGTTGTTGCAGGCAATATAACCGCTGCAATAGTGAATGGTATTGAATCTAACGGCGTTGGTACAAGTATAAAACACTTTGCCGGCAATAACCAGGAAACCAACCGCAATACAGTTAATTCGATCGTAAGCGAAAGGGCATTAAGGGAAATTTATTTAAAAGGGTTCCAGATCGCTGTAAAAAAATCGCAGCCATGGACGGTGATGAGTTCTTATAATTTAATCAACGGTACATATACATCGCAGGAGTATGACCTGCTTACAACTATACTAAGAAAGGAGTGGGGCTTTAAAGGTTTTGTAATGACGGATTGGTTCGGTGGAAAAGATCCCGTAGCACAAATGAAAGCTGGCAATAATTTGCTTATGCCGGGTACAGCACAACAGTCAAAAGCAATTATTGATGCAGTGAATAATGGTACACTCGATGTAAAAGTGCTGGACGAAAATATAGCGGGGATGTTGAATATCATTCTTCAGTCACCTTCGTACAAAGGATATAAATATTCCGGTAAACCAGACCTTAAGAAAGATGCAGCCGTATCGAGAATGGCGGCAACAGAAGGGATGGTTTTATTAAAGAACGGATCAAATACATTGCCGTTGAAAAACGTGAAGAAAGTCGCTTTGTTTGGAAATACTTCTTACGATATAATTGCAGGTGGTACCGGCAGCGGCGATGTAAATAAGGCTTACACCGTTTCATTGCTGCAGGGTATATCCAATGCAGGTTACACTGCAGATGCAGCACTTGCAGATATATATACTAACTATCTAAAAGAAGAAAAACGCAAGCACCCAAAGAAAGGTTTTTTTGAAGAGTTCATGAACCCAACACCACCGATCCCTGAACTCACTGCGCCCAATGATGTTATTACGCTAAATGCAGCAGAAGACGATATTGCAGTAATCACCATCGGTAGAAATGCCGGGGAAGGAAAAGACAGAAAAGTAGAGAATGACTTTACATTATCTGCAACAGAAAAAACATTGATCAAAAATGTTACTGATGCGTTTCACGCCAAAAATAAAAAAGTAGTTGTGGTATTAAATATCGGCGGAGTTATTGAAACCGCAAGCTGGAATGCAATGCCCGATGCAATCTTGCTTGCATGGCAACCGGGCATGGAAGCTGGTAATGCAATTGCGGATATACTCAGCGGCAAAGTAAACCCTTCCGGCAAATTGGCAACAACATTCCCTGTGGAGTATAAAGATGTTCCATCTGCAAAGAATTTTCCCGGCAAAGAATTTCCCGAAAAAGCTACAACGGGTATGATGGGCATGAAAGCAATCCCCGCCGAAGTAACTTACGAAGAAGGCATTTATGTTGGCTACCGTTATTACAATACATTCAATGTGCAGCCTGCGTATGAGTTTGGTTATGGCCTGTCGTACACTACTTTTTCTTACAGCAACCTTAAGTTAAGTTCAGCTATATTCAATGGTAAATTAACGGCAACTGTTACCGTTACAAATACCGGCAAAGTTGCGGGTAAAGAAGTCGCGCAGTTGTACATCAGCGCCCCTTCGAAAAACTTAGATAAGCCTGCAGAAGAATTAAAAGCATTTGCAAAAACAAATTTGCTCACGCCTGGAAAAGCTCAAACAATTACGTTTACAATCAATGCCGCAGACCTTGCTTCTTTCGATACAAAAACCACCTCATGGGTTTCCGAGGCCGGTGCTTATACAATTAAAGTTGGGGCATCTTCAAAAAATATAAAATCGAAAGCAGTATTCAATTTGCCAAAAGATATTGTAACGGAAAAAGACAATAAAGTGCTCGTGCCACAGGTAGAAATAAATGAATTAAAACCCGCAAACACAGGTGCAACCGGGTTTATTTTTGAGTTGAATAATTTTAGTACCATAGGCCAGTAATGCTATTGAGCTTCTCTTGCGTCGCACTCTTGTACGTTCAGATTATAACTGAACTTTTACCGTAGCGTAGATCGAAGCGATTGAAATACATTTTGCCACGAAGACACGAAGTTAAAAATAAGTTCCTCCGTATTACTTCGTGTCTTCGTGGCTAAAAAAATTAAGATGAAAGTGAAGCGGCTGCGGCTGTTGAAAGCTCATACATGTTCCTAATGTACAAGAGTGCGACGCAAGAAGCGATGATATAAAACCTATTGCCCGGCTCCTGAAATAAAAGTTGTTTTTTTTATTATAAACAAACCTGCCATGAGAAAAATAATTACTTGTATTAGTACTGTTGCGTTATTACAGTCAACAACTCTACACGCACAAAATTTCAGCGAAAAAACGAACGGGAATATTTCCATAGTTACCAATAAAAATGGGCAAACTTTAGGTTACTCAACTACATCTGGCGTTAAGCTTATAACTGTTGATGGACTTGCTTTTAAAGATCTTAATAAGAATGGCAAGCTGGATAAATATGAAGACTGGCGTTTATCTGCAGATGTACGTGCAAAAGACCTCGCTTCGCAAATGACGGTTGAACAAATTGCGGGGCTTATGCTTTACAGCCGCCATCAGCCAATACCAAATCCTCCGGCGGGCCCTTTCGCCGGAACTTACAACGGTAAGCCCTTTGCAGAAAGCGGCGCAAAACCTTCAGATCTTTCCGACCTCCAGAAAAGCTTTCTTACAAAAGATAATGTGCGGCATGTGCTGGTAACTTCGGTTCAAAGCCCGGAAGTTGCAGCACAGTGGAATAACAATATGCAGGCGCTTACCGAAAGTATTGGCTTAGGAATTCCGGCCAATAACAGTTCCGATCCGCGGCATGGTACAGTTGCAAATGCAGAGTTTAATGCAGGTGCCGGCGGCGCTATTTCTATGTGGCCCGGTTCATTGGGTATGGCTGCAACATTTGATCCTGAAGTAGTAAAAAACTTTGGTCATATCGCCGCGCAGGAATATCGGGCTTTAGGTATTTCAACTGCTTTATCTCCACAGATCGACATGGCAAGCGATCCACGCTGGAACCGTGTGAGTGGCACATTTGGAGAGAACCCCAAACTCGCTGCTGATATGGCACGTGCATATACCGACGGTTTTCAAACTTCGTTTGGTGATAAAGAAATTTCAAATGGCTGGGGCTATAACAGTGTGAATGCGATGGTAAAACACTGGCCCGGTGGTGGCAGTGGTGAAGGTGGAAGAGATGCACATTATGGTTATGGAAAATATGCCGTATATCCAGGCAATAATTTTGCACAACATCAGATTCCTTTTACAGAAGGTGCATTTAAACTGAATGGCAAAACAGGTATGGCTTCAGCGGTAATGCCTTACTATACCATCTCTTACAAACAGGATATAAAGAACCATGATAACGTTGCCAACAATTATAATTCATACATTATTACAGACCTGTTGAGAAATAAATATCATTACGATGGTGTGGTTTGTACAGATTGGTTGGTTACTGCTGATGAAACCGCTGTTGATATTTTTCTAACAGGTAAATCATGGGGTGTTGATAAACTTACACTTGCACAAAGACATTATAAAATATTGATGGCTGGTGTTGACCAGTTTGGCGGAAACAATGATGCAGCGCCGGTTATAGAGGCTTACAACATGGGCGTTAAAGAACATGGAGAGGCATTTATGCGTGCAAGGTTCGAACAGTCTGCTGTGCGTTTATTAAAGAATATTTTCAGAACAGGCTTGTTTGAAAATCCTTACACCGATCCTGAAGTAGCAAAAGCAACTGTTGGTAAACCTGAGTTTATGAAAGCAGGTTATGATGCTCAGTTACGGTCAATGGTGTTGCTGAAAAACAAAAGCAATGTGTTGCCTTTGCAAAAAAATAAAACAGTGTATGTGCCAAAGAAATTTACTCCTGCTGGTAGAAATTTTCTTGGTATGGAAACACCTGAAAAATTAGATTATCCTGTAAGCCTCGATATTGTAAAAAAATATTTCAACGTAACAGATAATCCTGATGAAGCAGATTATGCATTGGTGTTTATCAGCAGCCCAAACAGCGGTGGCGGCTACAGCATACCCGATGAAAAAGCAGGTGGCACAGGTTATGTGCCGGTGAGTTTGCAGTACGGCCCTTACACTGCAACAGATGCCCGTGACCCAAGTATTGCAGGCGGCGATCAGTTTGAAAAATTTACGAACAGAACTTATAAAGGTAAAACTGCAACAGCCATCAACACAACCGATCTTGGAATGGTGAACGATACTTATACAAAGATGAAAGGCAAGCCTGTTATCATTTCTGTTACCATCAACAACCCGATGGTGTTTGCAGAGTTTGAAAAAAACGCCAATGCAATTGTAGCAAATTTTGGCGTGCAGGATCAGGCCATTCTTGATATACTTACCGGTAATGCAGAGCCTTCTGGTTTGCTGCCCATGCAGATGCCGGCAAATATGCAAACAGTAGAAAAGCAAAATGAAGATGTGCCGCTCGACATGGAATGTTACAAAGATTCAGAAGGTCATGTATATGATTTTGCTTATGGCTTAAACTGGAAAGGTGTTATAAAAGATGCAAGGACGGCAAAGTATAAAGTGAAGAAATAATTTTATGAGCCGGGCAGAAGAACATGCATGAAGCTTTGGTTGCATCGCACTCTTGTGCGTTTAGAACCTCTGTGAACAAGCTACAAGCTGCGAGCAAAATGCAGTGGCTCGCAGCCCGCAGCCAAAAGCTCATAGCTGTTCCGAACGTACAAGAGTGCGACGCAACGGATGTTCAATAATTATTCTATAGCTTGGTTAAAATAAATTAAACCTTGCCATTATGAAGAAAATATTTTCTCTGCTGTTTGTTTTGTATTGCATTACTGCCACAGCGCAGGACATGAGCCTGTTTCAGAAAAAGGAATACAACGAAGCAGGAAAAATGCTTCCTTATAGAATTTTGTATCCTGAGAATTATGACAAATCGAAAAAGTATCCGCTGGTTTTATTTCTTCATGGCGCAGGCGAAAGAGGCAGTGATAACGAAAGCCAGTTAATGCATGGTGGAGCATTGTTTCTTGCAGATAGCAACAGGAAAAAATTCCCCTGTATTGTTATGTTTCCGCAATGCCCTGCTGATAGTTCATGGGGCTCTGTAAAAGTTGACCGTACAACATCGCCTTTTACTTTTACGCTTGATTATGCAAGGCCGCAAACATGGGCCATGAAGACCATTATTGATTTAACAAAGGAAGTTGCATCAACAGAAGCTGTTGATCAGTCACGCATTTATATTTCAGGTCTTTCAATGGGCGGCTTTGGCACGTTTGAAGCAGTGTATCAATACCCTAAATTGTTTGCAGCAGCTATGCCAATTTGCGGTGGCGGCGATACTTTACATTACGATAAACGTGTAAAGAAAATTCCCTTCTGGGTGTTTCATGGCGATGCAGATGTTGTGGTAAATGTGGAGAATTCACGGGCAATGGTAAGAACACTTAAACCAATTGGTGCGGATGTAGCTTATACAGAATATCCAGGTGTAAATCATAACAGTTGGGATAATGCTTTGGCCGAACCAACATATTTAAGCTGGATGTTTTCGCATAAAAAGAAATAAGTATTATTGAATCAATTATTACACTTAAACATAAATTTTATAACACATGTACAACCGCAGAAAATTTTTACAAACAACAGGAGCTGCAGCACTTGGCACATTCGCCGTTTCAAAAGCTGGTGCAGCTTTTTTTGAAAAAAAAATGCACCCTATAGGCCTGCAGCTCTTTACTTTCTTCAACGAGATTGATAATGATGTAGAAGGCACGCTTAAAAAATAGCTGATGTAGGATATAAGGAAATTGAATCTGCGTTTAGTAAAAAAGGTGGTTATTACGGAATGAAGCCAAAAGAATTTGCATCATACTTAAGCAGCATTGGCCTGGCCTGGAAATCGCATCACGTATTGGGTGCTCCTTTCAAATTGCCTCCCGGGGCTAAGATGCCCACTACGCCAGATGGCAAACCAATGGTTATTCCGCCGATGCGCAATCTCCGCGATAACATGCAGGAGCTGATTGATGAAGTTGCAGAAGGCGGCGTGGAGTATTTGGTTTGCGCCAATACGCCAACTAACACGCTTGATGAAATAAAAAACTCTATTGAAGTTTTAAATAAAACTAATGAAGCCTGTAAAAAAGCAGGGCTTGTTTTCGCATATCACAATCACGATGCGGAGTTTCATGAAGTGGAAGGAAAAATCCCCTACGAACTGATGCTTGCGCAAACAACCATGAAGATGGAACTCGATCTTGCATGGGCCACGAAGGGTGGTAAAGATCCTGTTGAATTGTTC
>JANXWM010000251.1 GCA_025351145.1 Chitinophagaceae bacterium | reverse complement strand
CCGAAAACTTAGGCCTGTTCAAAGCCGCACTGGTATTAAGGTCGCCGAAGTAATGCCCCAAACCAATGGCCGCCCCAAACTCACCCTGGTGAATATTGCTTTCGTACTGGGCGTTGGCTTTTGCTGCAGCCATCCCAATTATTAATATGAATAAACTTCTTTTCAGCATAGTTGCAAGGTAATTGATGTTTCAATAACGAAGAAAATGCTTTTTTCTTGTGCGGGGAACATTTATCAGGAATAATACATTTTATTAGCCGGGCAGCATTACTACTATTTTGCTTCTGTTGCGTCGCACCCTTGTACGGTTGGATTATGAATGAGCTTTTACAAGAGCGAAGATTTACAGTAAACATGCCCCTCCTGTTTCCTAAAAAATACTTCTTATTTATAACTTATCAACGTGTAAGCCCAATAATAAAATCCGCTGATAACATTTAAACGTAAGCATACACACGAAACGCATTTTAATCACACATTCAAAAATATGGCTACAAATATTTACGAACCCTGCACCAATCCTGTTTCTGGCGAAACTTTTAAAACGATCTCTTTTAACAGCGGTGCTTATCTAATGCAGTGGACAGTTCAGCCTAAAGGATATGTTCCATTTGAACATATCCACTTAAACCAGGACGAAATATTCCATATAAAAAAAGGAGAAATTAAAATTGTAATGAATGGCAAAGAACTGTTTGCTGCAGCAGGCGAAACCATTACCGTACCAAAAGGCACGGCACATATAGCCTGCAACAACAAAGAGGAAATATTGGATTGCATTGTAGAATATAAACCCGGCCTGGACTATAATATATTTATGCAGTGCCTTATGGGTTTAACAAACGACCGCCTGCTCGACAAAAAAGGTGGTATCAACATTCCCCGCATGGGGTACTTCTTAATAAGAATGAAAGCAAAATGTATAACAAGGCCAACAGAAATACCTGCACCGCTTTTTAATATCGCCCTGCGTGTTTTTTATTTAAGGGGCATGCTTAGCGGTTGGGCAAAATTGTATAAAAAATACACCGGTAAATAATAAAACTGCAGCAATACTTCACGGGCAAACTGTGCGGAGTAAAGTATGGCGTAAACGTATCAGCATACAGGCGAAACATATTTCTATAATCAATGCCCGGTGATTATTATTTGGAGTTGTAATTTTTTATGGGCCGGGCCTGAGGGTTTTCATGGCATCGCCTCTTGCGTTCCCGATCCCGTATGTTTCATCGGGGCGCACTCTTGTACGGTTGGACTATGAATGAGCTTTTACCAGAGCGAAGATTGAAGCGGAATTTTGTTGATAAGCGGCCAACAAAGGCGAAACAATTAAATTAGTTAAGCTATAGGATTTTTTCACATAGCTTCGGAGATGGAGCGTTATTTACTATTTTAAAAAAATATTTATGCTGATACCATTAAAACAATTTTATTGCGATACTTGCGGGCAAATAATTGAAAGTCCAAATGAAGGATATACAGAGTGGAAGAGGGAAGTGAATTTAGACACCAATGAAATGACTGCTTTTTGTAGCGGTTTTAAAATCATACATAATAAACCATATTCACCAAATCCAGACAAAGGGTGTTCACAATATTTACACGATGAAATCATCGAGGGTAGTATGAGTAAGTCCCTTGAAAGGATGTTATCATTAGGTTTAATAAGTTTATTATCATTTTTAGATGATGGAAAGTCTAAGCAGAGACAATATAATGACCCGGAAATATCAGCAAGAGAGATGAGAGATTTTGTTGCTTTTTTTAGCAGATTGATAATACCATATTATGAAGAAGCAAGAAAATATTTTCTTAAAGCTGAAACAGAACTTTTTTATAGGGAATTAGGAGGTGAAGAAATTTATGATCCATCAATTTTAGAAAAAATAGTCCAAAAATTTTCTATTAGATGAAAATTAGTAAATCAATTTAAGTATGAAATATTCATTTATTATTTTCCTTTTTATTTCCAAATTTCTTTTCGCTCAAGAAACCCCTGTAACATTTTGGCAAAACCTGTGTGAGTATAAAACTGATGGAACTGGTAAATCAATAGGTTTAAAAATAAAACTTTCTATTCCTTGTCAATGGACACAAGCAGATGGAGAAAGACCACATGTAGTTAAAAAATTTACTTATATATTAGATACAGCAACTATTATACAAACATTGGTAATAACAAAGTTATCGCAAGCACCTTCGAAAGCAGAGCTTGACAATCAGTTAACACAAGTAGGTCTTAAAACTTTGTGTAAAGATTTAGGAGTTTTTATTTCAAGCAAGAGAATTAAAGTTGATGCTGTGGATGGCGGAGAAATTGTTTTCAAAACAATAAGAGAAAATCCCGTAGGAACTATTTATGGTTATTCAATATTGTATGATTTTTTTTATAAAGACAAAATAATTTCAATAATATACGGATTAGGTTCGGCAAATGACGAAAAGGCAAAAACATTATTTGAAAATTACAAAACATTATTTCGAAGCTTGTCTAGTAAGACAATATTTCTTAGCCAATGGGAGTGAGAAATAATAGTACAATAAAATATTGCTCTTGCCATTAACGGTGTTCTCGCCGTCAATTTTCGCTTCGGTAAAAGCTCATTCCTAATCCAACCGCACAAGAGTGCGCTGCTGACATGCTGAACTTGTTTCAGCATCTCCTGGCAAAACATAATGCAAGCAATCCAAGAGACCCTGAAATAAATTCAGGGTGACGGTCATTCTTCGCTTCGGTAAAAGCCCATTCCTAATCCAACCGTACAATAGTGCGCTGCCGTCATG
>JANXWM010000215.1 GCA_025351145.1 Chitinophagaceae bacterium | reverse complement strand
AGAGTGCGACGCAAGAATGCCTCATAGTTTTCCAAATGCCGGGCCCATAAGACCTCTCTATTATTCGCTCACTTGTTGTTTACTCAAAAGCATTTACCATTTACTCAACTGGCATAATATAGTTTGCAATCATTTTCATCTTTGAGTTATTAAATAATTCACCTCAAAAACATGATGAAATGAAAAAGAATTTAGCACTTAAATCCCTGATGCTGGCATTGCTTTCCTGCTGCACTTTATTTTCTTTTGCACAAAATTCAAAACCATCTCCACAAGTGCAGAAAGAGCTTGATGAAGCTGAAGCAGCCATGTTTAAAAGCGTGCAGGATTACAACACAGCTTACTTCGAATCAATAATGTCTGATGATTATATTACTATTAACGCAGACGGTGTTATGATGGATAAGAAACAAACGATTGAAGATACCGCTCACCGTAAAATGCTGAGTGGGTATGCATTTAAGTTATTAGATAAAACCACCAGGGTCTATGGTAATGTTGGTATAATAACCGGCAAGGCGCAGGTGATTGTGCAAGATAAACTGATGGTTGAATTTCTCTTCACCGAAATATGGACAAAGGAAAAAAACAAATGGATGTATTCAGGATGGCAGGGTACTATAAGTAAAGACTCTCCACCACCGCCACCTATGCAATAATTCTCACCGCCACAAGATCATTTAAATCATTAAAACCAGGTATTATGAAAACAAATCTAAAAATTACTTTAATGGCAATTGTCATTGCTTTTTGTCATGTAAAGTTAAACGCCCAAAACTGGCTCACTACAGGCAATAAAGGTCTTTTAACGACTAATTTTCTTGGCACTACCGATAGCAAAGACCTTGTGTTTAAAGCAAAAAATATTGAACGTGGAAGATTGCAAAATAAAACCGGTAACTGGCGTTTTGGAAGCGCTGCTAATAACATGAACATAGACAGTGCAGGTAACCTTCTTTTTTCCGGGAATGCCACTTACCGTATTGGTAATAATAAATATGCAATACTATGTAACGATATGCCGCAGGAAGGTTTGTTTATGAATGACGACTCAATGCGCTGGGAATTTCGGGATGATAAAGCTTTTCCGTTTTTTACCATCAACAACAGCACGTATGATCTTGCTACAAAAGGTGGATTGCATATTGGGAACAATAATAACAATGCCGCTATAGACAGTGCAGGTAACCTTCGCTTTTCAGGAAGCGCTACTTATCGCATAGGAGAAAATAAATATGCGATACAATGTGACGATATGCCGCAGGAAGGTTTGTTTATGAATGATGATTCAATGCGCTGGGAATTTCGGGATGATAAAGCTTTTCCGTTTTTTACCATCAACAACAGCACGTATGACCTTTCTACAAATGGTGGTTTACAAATTGGAAACAGCGCCAGTTCAGTAGCGGGCAATATACGTTTCAATGCTGGTGTATTCCAGGGATTTGATGGAAAAATATGGAAAGACTTTAAACTGGTAACACCAACACAATTGCTGACTGATACCATTAAACAGGAAGCAGGTTTTGCACAACAAGCGCAGATAAATGATCTGCAACAGCAGATTGATGCATTAAAAGCTACTATACAATCTATCACTTCAATAAATAACCGCATTGTGCAACCTGGTTTGCAACAGAATGCGCCAAACCCTTTTAACCAGTCAACAGTTATACATTATACGCTGCCAGCAAAATATACAACGGCAAAAATCATCATTACAAACAGCAACGGAATTGTGGTAATGCAGCACAATGTTTCTGGGCAGGAAAAAGGATTGTTTACACTTAATGCAGGCACATTTGTTACAGGTGCATATTATTATTCTTTGGTTATAGATGGCAATATTGTAAATACAAAAACAATGATGTTGGGCAGGTAACCAAAAAATTAAACAAGTTCAAAATCATCAAAATAACTTTTTATGAAAAAAAATTCCATTCTCGTTTTGTGTTTCGTTACAAACATTCTTTGTATTCACGCACAAAACATTTTTCCGGCAACAGGAAGTGCGGGTATTGGCACTATTACGCCAAATGCTTCATCCTTATTGGAGATACAGTCAACCACAAAAGGATTGCTGATACCACGCATGACGAAAACACAACGTGATGCTATTACAGCGCCGGCTACTGGTTTAATGATTTTTCAGACCAATAATACGCCGGGCTTTTACTATTACAGTGGCACTGCATGGACTGCAGTATCAACAAAAGGTGCCAATACCACTTTAAGCAACCTTGTTGCGCCTGTTGCAGTAAACCAAAACTTATTGCCGGTTGCTGCGTCAACACTTGATCTTGGCAGCAGCGCTGCGCCATGGAATAATATTTACTTTAAGAACGCATTACTTACAAACGGTGGCAGAGTGCTTTTGGCTGATGTTAGTAATACTTCTGTTGGGCTAACATCTTTCAATGGAAATACAACAGGGATATATAACAGCGCATTCGGCGTTGCCGCACTCATCAGCAATACAACCGGGAATGCAAATTCAGCTACCGGCTATTACTCACTTGCAAAAAATGCAACAGGCAATAACAATACAGCCAACGGGTTTCAGGCGCTGTATAGCAATACGTCAGGTTATTCAAATGTGGCTATTGGAACAAGTGCTTTGTTTTCAAATTTAAGTGGCACTAATACTGTTGCAATTGGCGATTCTGCTTTATATAATCTAAACGGAGGGCTTGGTGGTAATGTTGCTATTGGCTCAAAAGCTTTATATAGTAATACAACAGGGGCAACTAATACAGCAATTGGCTATTTATCGCTTTTTGCAAATACAACTGGGGTTGGCAATACAGCACAAGGAACTTATTCCCTAAATTCCAATACCACTGGAAACGCAAATGTTGCAATAGGCACTTCCGCCCTTTTTGCCAATACATCCGGCAGTTATAATACTTCAACCGGGCACTATTGCCTTACTTTCAATTCAACCGGGTCTAACAATTCCGGGTATGGCTTTAGCGCACTTAACGATAACACAACAGGAATTTATAATGTAGGTGTTGGCGCTTATGCTTTAAACAAAAACATAACCGGCTTAGGTAATACAGCAACAGGTACTTCTGTGCTACGCAGCAATCAAACGGGCAGCACCAACACAGGCATCGGACTTGATGCTTTATATACAAATAGTTCCGGCTACAGCAATGTTGCTTTAGGCGCTTATACTTTGTTTAATAATACTTCAGTTTCAAATCTTGTAGCCATCGGTGATTCTGCTTTATACTACCAATCAGGAGGACTTGGATTTAATGTTGCGGTAGGCTCAAAAGCTTTATTTAATAATACAAGTGGTTATGGAAATACAGCTAATGGTTATACTGCGCTTTTTAACAATACAACCGGTTATGCAAATACAGCTAATGGTACACAAGCGCTTTACAGTAACACAACTGGTTTTGGTAATACCGCCAATGGTTTAGGACCGCTTTATTATAACAGTACGGGTAATTATAACACAGCTACCGGCAATTCTTCTCTTGTATATAATACAACCGGCTCTAATAATACTGCCAACGGAGTGGGTACACTTTTTTTTAATACAACTGGGTATTCAAATGTTGCAGTAGGCGTAAATGCATTATTAAATAATATCGTTGGGTCTAATCTTGTAGCCGTTGGCGATTCTGCTTTATTTAATCAGTATAGAGGTCTTGGATTCAATGTAGCAATAGGTTCAAAAGCGCTGGTTAGTAATATCTCAGGTGCTGGAAATAGTGCCAACGGGTCACAAGCGCTTCTAAACAATACTACTGGTGATAATAATACTGCGAGTGGGTACGCAGCGCTTTTTTCCAATACAACGGAGTATGCTAATACAGCTATGGGCGCACAATCCGGAGTTACTCCGGGTGGTTCCAATTCAACTGCTCTTGGGTATTATGCCGTTGCTACAGCCAGCAACCAGGTACGCATTGGCAATAACAGTGTTACAAGTATAGGCGGTTATGCAAACTGGACCAATATAAGTGATGGTCGAGTGAAAAAGAATATCAAACAAAATGTGCCGGGACTTGCATTTATAAATAAGCTGCAGCCTGTTACGTACAATTTAAATTTAGATGCGGCTGATAAAATAATACAGCGACCTGAACTAAAAGACAAAGATGGTAAAGCAATAAATACCACCCCACAGCAAAACACAGAAAGCCGTAATACCAAAGAACAAGTGATATATACCGGCTTTATTGCACAGGATGTAGAGAAAGCAGCCAAGTCTTTACAATATGATTTCAGCGGAGTAGATGCACCCAAAAACGGTAAAGATCTCTATGGGCTGCGTTATGCAGAGTTTGTTGTGCCACTTGTAAAAGCAGTGCAGGAATTAAGCAAGGAAAATGATGATATAAAAAAACAAAACGATGATATAAAAAATGAAGTAAGCGAACTTAAAAAAATGGTTTTAGCACTTCAGCCAACAACGCTTAATGCAACTGCAACAGATCAGCTAACTACTCAGTCTGTTGAGCTTGTCGGCACGCCAAAGCTGGAACAAAATGTACCCAATCCATTTAGCGGCAGCACTGTAATTAATTATTACCTGCCTGTAAACAATGGCAACGCTTACATTAATTTTTACAATACTGCGGGCAATTTATTAAAGAGCGTAAAACTTACCGGCACAGGGAAAGCTACGTTACAGGTTAAAGCAAATGAATTACCCGGCGGCAGTTACCGTTATGCATTGTTTATCGGCAATCAAATGGTTGAAAGCAAACAAATGATAGAAGCGAAATAGTAGTGATTTTTTTGTTGCCCATCTTTCTATTCTTTAATGAAGCTTTACTTGCGTCGCACTCTTGTACTGCATAACTTTATTGGGCTATGTGCAACACACAAACACAAACTTAAAACCTGCCGGGTCTGGAGCACCTGACAGGTTTAATGTACGCTTCGGTAAAAGCTGCATTTAATTACCCAAAGTACAAGAGTGCGACGCAAGAGAGGATGCTATGAAATACTTTGGTTTGGCTAAAAAAAAATCAATGCATATTTATGATTACTTAATGCGTTTATAAAAACCACTCATAATAATCGGCTCATTTTTATTTAATGGGGAGTAAAGATAAATTTGCTGAAAAATAAAACAGATTGGACAAGGGAATAATCAGCAATTTTTTACCGGAAGGATTATTAGCTCATTTTACAATAACCGATGTATCAATGTTGGGAGATGTGAGCAGTAAAAAGATGTATTTTGAAATATATTTAGAGGAGCTCAATGAGATACTCGGGGAGTATGATAAAGCCCAATACGAATCAAAGGGTTTTACAGAGATAACAATTCAGGATTTTCCGATCAGGGGCAAAGCTGTGTATTTAAAGATAAAGCGAAGGAGGTGGCGGCACAAACAAAGACCCGCTGAAATCATAAGAAATGATTTTTCATTTGTTGCCGAAGGCTCTGGATTTACCAAAGAGTTATCGGGTTTTTTAAAAGGAACAGGTAGATACAAGGGAGGATACGATAACAAACATCAGTAGCTATTTTGGTGTAAAAAGCGGAAAACTAAACCGTCATTACAAGAAGTATAGCAGTGGATTTAGAGACTGGGATCAGCAAGGGCATGCTGAGGATTATTTACTTTTTCCACAGAATATGGGAGCCTGTCTGAGTATAGATGAAGTATCCTTATCGCAAGGGGAACTATACACTTTTGTGACAAATAAAAATGGTAAAGGCAAGAGAGGTACATTGGTGGCATCTGTAAAAGGCACCTTGTCAAAAGATATTATAACCGTTCTTGAAAAAATCAGCGCAGACAGGCGTTTACAGGTAAAAGAAGTAACCCTTGATATGGCAAAGAATATGGAAGCTGCTGTTAAAACAGTGTTTACAAAAGCTACATTGGTAACGGATCGTTTTCATGTCGTAAAATTGGCCATGGAAGCATTACAGCATATAAGAATCAATAAAAGATGGCAGGAATTAGATATAGAAAATGAAGCCATCAGCAAGACCAAAAAAGAAAACACAAAGTATGAGCCGCTGATATTAGAGAATGGGGATACCCCAAAACAATTATTGGCCAGGTGCAGGTATATCTTAGCCAAAAAGAAAGCAGACTGGACAGAAAGCCAGGAACAAAGGGCGGTTATCCTTTTTAAAAGATACCCCGAAATTGAACATGCTTACCACCAAACTTTAGCCTTCAGGAATATCTATGAAGACAATAATATACAATCTGCCAAAACAAGGTTTACAAACTGGATAACTGATATAATGGAAAAGGAAGTTAAAG
>JANXWM010000187.1 GCA_025351145.1 Chitinophagaceae bacterium | reverse complement strand
AATATGAGTATGGACATAAGCGGTATGATGCAGCAGATGCAGGCCCTTGCAGGGAATAGTATGGGCGGCGGGGACGGCCTTGATAAAAAAGATACCGTGATCCAATTTAAAGATTATACAGATACCTCTTCGGTACTTTCATTGGAAGAGAAAGCTATGCTGAGAGATGGCAGCCTTACACTTCACATGGACCAGGCTATTGATGATATGAAATTTACAATAAGCCTGCCTTTTAAGAATATTAAACAATTGCCCGAATTGAAACAGGAACTCGCCATTGCAATGGATAAAATGAAACTCACAGATAAATTAATGAAAGGAGAAGATGCGGATCAGCTTGGTGGTATGATGCAGCAAAGCCCCGGTGCGTCTATGGCAGCAAATCCCCTGGAGGGGGCTTTTAGCCTTAGCATTGGCAAGAATATGATCAGTAATAAATTAACGGATTCTTCTTTTGTAGACAGGCTGCTTTCCGGCAATACGAACCTGCAGGCAATGAAACAAATGGCGCCAATGTTTGGAGATTTAAAATATAAAACAACTTACGTTTTGCCTGTTGAAATAAAAAATTATAAAGGTGCAAATGCGGAGCTTTCCAGCGATAGAAAAACCATCAGCTTTACCAGCGGCCTTACTGATATGTTTGATAAACCTGCTGTATTGGAGTATGAAGTAACCTTTTAAATTTTACCTTTTAACCCGGATTTTGCAGTTGGGTGTATTGGCTGTTGAAAGTTGCAAAATGTTATACTGTACAAGTGTGCGACGCAAGGAACGATGCCCAAAGAACCGTTGTTTGGCTCAAAAAAATCTACTGTAAAATTTGGGTTTAATTATTTGTTTATTTTAAGAACGCTGTTTTCCAGTAAAAGTTTAAAATTATCCGGCTTATTGATAATATCATTATGCCCACGTTTGCTGTGAATAAAAATGATACCTCTTTCAGGAAAATCTTTTGGCCGAACATCTGTTTCTTCAAGTGTGAAGTAATGTATATTTTCCTTTTGCAGTAATTGTATCATTTCAGCGGTAACCTCATCCGTGCCCCCGCCTTCATTGGTGTACCAGTGTACAAAATAGTGACTGGTATCTTCCTTTATCCAGTTCAGAAATTTATCCACCTGGCTGTATAATGCATCAAAGAGTAACACTTCTTTTACCGGCAATCCACCATTTTGCAAAATATAAGCAATTACCCGGTAAGCCCCGCTGTGACCTGCAAGCACAATGTTGCCTGCTTTGCACTTTTTTGAGATATATTTTTCTTTTTTCAGCTTAACTAAAACATCGTTCACCAAACCTTTAAACATGTTTGGTTGTTCTAATTTACCACCATAGGAATCGGGGGCATCTTTGGTGGTTTCAGGAATCACCAAAATTGCATTGCAGTTCGAAGCAATAAATTGTTGAATCAGTTGAAAGCGTTTGGCGGCACTGTCAATATTATTGAACCATCCATGAAACCAGAAAACCATATCAATCTTTTTTGTTGGTTTAAAATTCCGGGGAATGATGATTATTACAGAACTGTCGCTGTAATGATCTTTGGCACTATACAAAACACTATCGTATAAATGTCCGTTTACCCGGGCTGTGTCGGGGAAAACGGTATGTGTTGATGTGATTCGAAGGCTGTAAAATGAATTTTCATTTACAGGTTGTGAAAAGGCCGGTACAGTAATTATTAAAAATATCAGCAGAAGCATGCGTTTCATATAATCCATTTTGTTAGTAAGGCAAGTGTTATTTTTGCAGCGATAAGCGCATCGCAGCTTCAGCAAATTAGTATATTATTTTATGCAGTTATATTGTAATTCACTCACAGCATACAGCAGGTTAAAAACACTGGAAGTAAAGGTTGGTGATTTGTTGCTCGGTAACTTTCATCCTATCCGTTTGCAAACCATGACTACCACCGATACAATGGATACCATTGCCACCGTAGAGCAATCGATCCGTTGCATTGAAGCTGGGGCAGAGCTGGTGCGCATTACTGCACCAAGCAAAAAAGAAGCAGAGAATTTACTTAATATTAAAAATGAGTTACGCAAACGTGGCTACAATACTCCGCTTGTTGCCGATATTCATTTTACACCAAATGCCGCAGAGATCGCAGCCAGGATTGTAGAAAAAGTTCGTGTAAACCCCGGCAATTATGTTGACAAGAAAAAGTTTGAACAGATTGATTATACCGATGCAGA
This sequence comes from Chitinophagaceae bacterium, assembly GCA_025351145.1. Classification (GTDB taxonomy): domain Bacteria; phylum Bacteroidota; class Bacteroidia; order Chitinophagales; family Chitinophagaceae; genus Limnovirga. The sequence goes on along the minus strand of JANXWM010000187.1, from coordinate 12,538 downwards.
ATATGCCGAAGAAATTGACCGCATACGTGAACGTTTTACGCCATTAATAAAGATTTGCAAAGAGTATGGAACAGCCATGCGCATCGGCACCAACCATGGCAGTTTAAGTGACCGTATCATGAGCCGTTACGGCGATACAGCCAACGGCATGGTAGAAAGTGCAATGGAATTTTTACGTGTTGCAAGAGATGAAAGCTATCATAACATTGTGCTGAGTATGAAGAGCAGTAATCCACAGGTTATGGTGCAGGCTTATCGTTTGCTCATTCAACATATGGATGCAGAATTTGGTGCATGTTATCCTTTACATCTTGGCGTTACAGAAGCTGGTGACGGCGAAGACGGCCGAGTAAAAAGTGCGGCAGGAATAGGCACTTTACTGGAAGATGGAATTGGTGATACAGTGCGTGTTTCGTTAACCGAAGACCCAGAATTTGAAATACCGGTTTGCCGTGATCTTGTTAAACGTTACTATCCCGCAAACCAGCAACTTGTAACTGCTACTATTCCCCCTTTAGGAGGTAGGGGCATTCCTTACTCGCCATTTGAGTTTAAGAGAAGAGAAACATTTGCTGTAGATAATATTGGCGGCAAACATGTTCCTGTTGTGATTGCCGATTTAAGTAAAATAGAAAACATTACTGCACAGCATTTACAAAGTGTTGGATATACTTATAACGAGGTTACCGATAAATGGAATATCAGCGATGGCGCTGCAGATTATATTTTTACCAGCCACCAGTTGTTAAATTTTGAATTGCCAGGAACATTGAAAGTGATTACTTATCCGGCGGCATGGGCATTGGCAAATGCTTCGGCTTCGTTCAGCACTGCAACAAAATACTTCCCAATTTTTGATGGAGGCGGATATATAAATGCAGAACAAAAAAGTGAGAGCATCAATTTTGTAATGCTCGATTGCTTCAGCGACGAAACAAATATCAACAACTTTACCTGGCTTGATGAACTCGCCAACGATAAAACCGTAGTGCTTTGTTTAAGTAGCACCAGCCAGCATGCGATGCCCGGCGTTCGCCGCATGTTCATAGAACTAATGAACAGGAATATTCAAAACCCCGCAGTGCTTATCACTAACAGTAACTGGCAAACTGCCGATGAACATCTTATACATTATTCAACAGAATGCGGTGCGCTTTTACTCGATGGTTTTGGTGATGGTATTTCTTTGGGCATGACGCAGAAAAGCTATCAGCAATCAGCGGTCAGCGATCAGCAAAATGCAAGCGGAAGAAATTACAGCAACAACATAACGCCTGAACAGTTTATCAATTCAACTGCATTCAGCATACTACAGGCAACACGTACACGCATTTCAAAAACAGAATATATCAGTTGCCCTAGTTGTGGAAGAACACTCTTCGACCTGCAGGAAACCACTGCTAAAATACGTTCCCGCACCAACCATCTTAAAGGTGTAAAAATTGCCATCATGGGCTGCATTGTAAATGGCCCCGGTGAAATGGCCGATGCCGATTTTGGCTATGTAGGCAGCGGCGTTGGCAAAATCACTTTATACAAAGGCAAAGAAATTGTAAAGCGCAATGTAGACAGCAATATCGCCGTAGACGAACTCATTAATTTACTCCGCGAAAATGAAGCATGGATAGAACCGGCGGTTTAAGTTGTAAGTAATAAGTAAGAAAATTATTAGCCGGGCTTCATATCTTTTATGACCGTTCCTTGCGTCGCACTCTTGAACGGTTGGAATTTTATTGAGCTTTTACCGAAGCGTACATTGATCGTCACCCTGAACTCGTTTCAGGGTCTCTTGCAACACTTATATTTGTTTTATCAGGAGATGCTAAAATAAATTCAGCATGACGGCGTTGCACTCACATACTGTAATCATTCTCTTCATAAAATAATATTGCAATCACTGAAATTCCATAATGCTTTTAAAAATTCGATAAACACATATGAATAAATATGAACCAGAATATATCAGTTATAAAAAAAGAATTGTAAAAACAATTGCACAACCAATTTTGACAGCTCTTTTCTACTTTATTCTTTTTTACTTTTTTTATCCAGATGCAGTTTCAATAGCTATCATTACAGTTGTTTTTGTTAGTATCATCTCTATTTCAATATCAGTATTTATAAAAAGAAGTAAAAAATATCTTAAGTCAATTTCCTTTGATGACAAGGAAATTGAACTTGTGATTTATGACAAAGACACGATTATGATTGATCAAAAATTTCTTTCACAAGATGTGCGGATAAAAGTCGTAGACCTTTTTAATTCAAAATATAGAAGGAAATTCAAATTACAGATTGATATATTCAAAGAAGGTAAATTTCAAACAATCATAAATCAATACGAAATCGGTTCTTGGAATCTCGATCTCTTTAGAAGAGTATATGAATCTTATTGTAACAATAAAGAAACATATTACAATGAGAGTTCGTTAGAAAGATTATATTTTAAATAGATTGAATTTCTCTTCCGCAGTCGCCAGCGCCCCGCTGATGACAAATATTTTCAGGTCTCCGGCTGTTTATTTTCGCTTCGGTAAAAGCTCCTTCATAGTCCAACCGTACAAGAGTGCGACGCAAGAAAAGCCCCACAAAGTTGTGGGGCCTGGCTCAAAAAATATGTCTTTAGCTTAGTATTTAATTATGCGTATGCAGGTACATATAAATGGCTTTTAGTTCATCATCAGTACTTACTTTGCCAAATACTTTCCAGGGCATATAATCGCTCAGTAATTTGCCATTCGGTGTTGTGCCAGTTCGTATAGTTGCAACAAATTGTTCTGAAGTCCATTTACCCAAATTCCCGGTACTGGTAAGATCGGGTACCGGTGGCGAATTGGGATCACCGGCGGCGCCGCCTTTAAATTGTTCGCCATGGCAACCTGCGCAACTGATGGCAAGATATTTTCCATAAGCAGCGCTTACTTCTACTTTTACTTCATCGGTATAGCTTGCATTGTGGTCTATAACTTCGGCAGGAAAGAGCGGGAATTTATCAAGATAAGTAAGCACTGTTCCCAATGGTTTTAGTTCATGTTTGGGCGTTATATTATCAACAGGCGGTTGCTTTTTTAAGAAGCAGATTAATGAAGCAAGCTCCTTATTCGAAAGCTGTGCGGTAGTATGCTGTGCAGGCATAAACCAAACAGATTTATTTTCTTTATTTAAGCCATGCCGCAGGGCCCGCACCCAATCTGAATCTGTATAATTAATACCACCTTTTCCATTGGTAAGGTTTGCTGAATACAGCATTGCAATAGGGGTACTGTCACTCATAAAAACTTTGCCGCCCAGGTTGGAACCATGACATTCGAGACAGCCCCTTATAGCTACAGTGTGCTGGCCCATGGCGTAAGAAACAGAATCATCGGGGATGGTTAATTGCTGAAGCTTAACAGCATAAACCTTATTGGCACGCGAGTTTACACTGGAGTAAGCAACTGCATAAAATGCAACGACAATCAGGATAAGGACGGCCAGTACAATGCCTGTCCATTTTAAAATTTTTTTAAGCATGGATTTTTGTTTTGGTTGAATATTGATTAGGAAAAATATACGGATTTATAGATGTAATAAAATTTGCAAAGGGCACTTTAAAAATAGAAAAATGTTTTTGAAAAGCAAATTTTAAATAATAGTTAATGCATTATTGAAGCTTTTTCAACACAGGTACAGCCATCATAGAACCAGCGTCTCTTGCATCTACCGGCTGCACTTCGCCGGTAAAATTAAAACGGTAGCGCCGGCCGCTGATGCTTCCCGTAACAGATAATGCAGTGTTGCCTGTGTATTGAAAATTTACCGGGGTATTGTTTTGCATTGGTGCAGTAACCGCATCCGTATTGGCAGCTGTGTATGGCTGCCGTGTGTAATCGTTTCTTTTTTTTCCGCAGTTGCACATAGTAAAAAATTTATAGTTTATAGTTTGCTGTTTGTAGTTGAATTTGAAAACATTTTTTTAGGTTCCGGCTTTTGCATTTCATGGCATCGCCTGTTGTGTCACTCACTTGTACGTTCGGAACGTGAAGCAGCTTTGGCTGTATTTCCAAAAGCTCCTAAATATGCTGCAGTACAAGAGTGCGACGCAAGTAAAGCTTCATACCTGTTACAAAAGCCTGGCTCCAAAAATTGCCTTTAATTAATCTTCTTTGTAATCGGGTGTATTGCCTGTGTTGTTGTTCTTTGTGCTGCCCTGCTCCAGTAAACATGATGCACCGGATAATGCAAGCCACATTAATATTTTTTCTTTCCAGTCAGCACCAAGCCATATACCAAAAGGTAATGCCACCCAAATGCTAAGACAATAAAAGCAGTCGAGCAGGCTTCCGAAGAAACCTGCCCCTGCTTTTTTGCGCATGAGAAAAATGATATCAAAAGGGCCGTCTTCTTTACCCAGTAAATGGGTGAGGCGCCAAACGGCCAGGATAGAAAGTATGAACTGAAAATAATTCATATTACTAAGGTCTTTGAATGCCAATAAGCACTTCGCCTGTTTGATAATACGGATTATGATATTCGCCGGTTGTATGGCGTATATTTCCGTTAACTAAAACCCGGAATGCGCAGAAGGTCTGATCTGGTTCGAGCCAGTTGTTTTCGGGCCTTATGGTTAGTTCAAGATAATCCCCCACAGATGTTGGTTCCTGCGGTGTTCCGGAAAAGAAGCAACTGTTTAGCTGAACAAGGTCAGTGTATTCGCGGCCAACTGCCTGTTGCCCTGCACCTGTTGGTAATGCTGTTGTAAGCGGTATAAGTGCAGCAGCGGAAGTGCGTGTAAGATTTTGATTACCCACTGCGCCTTTAGCAATGGTTACAGCATAAAGACCCATAAAACCATTATCCTGCTTAGCTCTGAAACGAACGGTGATTGGAGCTTTTTCGTCTGTTACCACGCCGCCGGTATTTGGTAAAGTAAACAATGCGCAGTTGCCTAAAGTGGAGCCGCCTAAACTAATGTTTGGATCAAGATCGGCTTCAACCCATTTGTTGTCGAGATAAAGGTCAATGGTTTCATCAACACTGGCAATTTTGTTGCCTGCCGCATCGTAACCTTCTACCCTGAACTCTACTGTACCTGCATTGGCAATGTAATAACCGGTTGTAAGCAATGCTTTAAGGTTTGTAGTGGTAATCCATGCATCTGCGTCGCTGGCATTTGCTACGTTAATATAGCCATGTATATTATTTTGTATTGGGCCGCCATCTATATGCAGGCTAAGCGTATTGCTTCTTATGCTGGTAGCAACAGGCAAAGAGTCTACGCCGTTAAACTTAGGAAGTGTGCAGGGTTCCTCCACATAATTCCACAGTAACTGTGATGGAAGTTTATAGCACACGGTATAGTATTTTATACTTGTTTCTTTTAAGCATGCTATCAGTTTTAGCTGCCCGCTCCAGGCTGCGCATTTCAAAAATGAGTTGCTTATTTTTCCATCACTTCCTAAAAGGTTGCCATCGCCGCCACGTGTGCCTGTTGTGCCTTTTATTACAAGTAAATCGCCGATGTATTGAATAATCCCCTGGCCATTGCATGCCTTAACTGTGCTTGCGCAAGGGAAGCAAATGTTGATGTTTTTAAATGACGGTACATTTGAATACAAGCCCGATTCGTAGAGCACAACAGAAGGATTCGCGGCATCAAGCAATTGAACAATTACATCTGGCTGAACGGTAGTAAAAAAACTTTCACCGGAAGCAGTGTCAACACTGATTTCCTCCAGGCTTTGGGAAAGTGTGCGTTGAAAACGGAATACATAATTGCCAAAACTGTCTGTAATAGCGTAACCTAAAATTTCTCTTGCACCGGTGCCGGTATAGGCGCCACCAGCGAGTTCTGAATTGGTTCTGTCATATTCAAGAAACTGCAAAACTGCTGATGGCATTGTATTTACATTGCAGTAATAAAATTTATCAATAATACCCGCAAGTTTTACCCTGTCTATATCAATAGTTTTAGAAACAGCCACATTTGAATTAAGGCTCCTTGAACCCAGAAAGGAAAAGCTGTCTGTTGCCAGTTGCCTGCTTTCTGCAGAAAGCGCTTTTGAATTTCCCGTTACAGCAGGTTCGTTTTTGCGAAAGATACCAACCTCTTTATTTGGCATCAAAGCAGTCTCCTGTAATGGGAGCATTAAAGGTTTAAAAGGTGCAGGATCTGGAATTGGTATTGGTCTTTTAATGGGCTGTTCAAAAATCCTGTCAGGATATACTTTTTCAATATAGTCACGTACAATAGGATATTTCAAAGCTTCCTGCAGCTTAATGGCACTGTCAATAACTATATAGTTACGGAAACAGGGGTTCCACCAGCAGTAGCCTTCATAGCAGCTTACATTGCCAAACATAAAATAATCTGTTACACCGCTGTTTGAAACGGGTGTGCAGTGTAAAACGAGATCATTAAAATCCAGGTCACTTACAAGGCCTCCCCCACGATCATCTGAAGCAATATTGAAACCGGAAAAGGCTGAAGAAGGAAATTGGATTTTTTCAGTTGAGTTAACCCAGCCATCGGGAGATTTGCTTTGTATAACAATACTCCACGAATTACCACTTACAAAAACAGCAGGGGAACCTACTGTTCCGGGATGGGGGCCATTGTTAAGGCTGGCTCCGGAAATTACAAAACGCTGCTCACGTGCAGCTTCTTTTGATTGTACCTGTACATTCCAGGCACGTTGCATTAAGATAGCCATAAAATTAAAATTTTGGTGTTTTTGCCTACTCTTCATCGTGTTTTCGGCTACGCACGGCTTACTCTTTTATTAAAGGATTTTCGGCAGGCTCCTTTAGTTTTTTTGGGTGTAGTTTTTAGTCGCAACACCAGCAAAATTGGAAACGTGTTCAAAAAAATTATTTTGTAACATCTTATAAAGTTCCTGTTGTTTGAAACTCTTTTATGCTATCGTCAATTATTTTAAAGCATGATTGATATCATTGATTAAAGCATTGCCATTCTTTAATTTGCGGGTTTATTAAATCGTGAATATGACTGGCAAGAGCATTCCAACATTAAGTAAAGAAGCAAATACATTGAACAGCATCGCATACCAGGCTCTTCAAAAAAACTTTGGAGAAAACTTTACGGAGATTTTCGATAATGACCTTGCAGAAAAAACCGTTGTCATTATACCGAGCCTTACGCTTGATAATGAGATATTGAGAAGTATACAGGGACTGGTATATTATGAAGAGCGGATGCTGTGTATGCTGATGCTGCTGAGAATGCCGCGTACCCATGTTATTTACATCAGCAGTATACCTGTAGACAATACGATCATTGATTATTACCTGCACCTGTTGCCGGGCATTACGGGTTATCATGCTGCGCAAAGGCTTACCATGCTTAGTTGCTACGATGCTTCCTTTAAACCGCTTACAAATAAAATACTCGAAAGGCCAAGATTGATTAAACGGATAAAAGAACATATTAAAAACCCGCATCTTTCGCACATGGCTTGTTTTAATGTTACTGAATATGAAAAACAACTGGCGGTTGAATTGGGAATACCCATTTATGGTTGCGATCCGGCTTTGGTATATCTGGGTACAAAATCAGGTTGCAGAAAAATATTTAAACAGCTGGATATACTCCTGGCACCCGGCTTTGAAGATTTGCAAAATGAAAAAGATATTGCTCATGCATTTGCAAAATTAAAAAGGCAAAACCCTTCTTTGAAAAAAGCGGTGGTAAAAATGAATGATGGTTTTTCCGGCGAAGGCAATGCATTGTTTTATTACCTGGATATGGATACTGGTGCAGATAACCTTGAAGAGGCAATACTTAAAGCAATGCCGCAGCAGTTAAAAATAGTTGCCCCTAATGTAAGCTATGAAAGATTTATAGAGAAATTCTGCAGCATGGGTGGAATAGCCGAAGAATTTTTAGATGGCAGCATAAAAGAATCCCCATCCGTACAATGCCGTATCAACCCTTTGGGAGAAACAGAAATTATTTCTACTCATGATCAAATGCTTGGTGGCGAAAGTGGCCAGGTATTTTTAGGTGCCACGTTTCCTGCACACCATGAGTACAATAATACAATCGCTGCCATAAGTAAAAAAGTGGCAGATGAAATGAGCAGGCAGGGTGTAATTGGACGGTTTAGTATCGACTTTCTTTCTGTAAAAGAAGGCGATGTCTGGAAACATTATGCAATAGAAATAAACCTGCGCAAAGGCGGCACTACGCACCCTTTTATTATGCTGCAGTTTTTAACCGTGGGTGAATACAACTGGCAACAAGGTGTATATATAATGCCAAACGAACAATCACGCTGTTACTTTGCAAGTGACAATGTGGTGAATGAAAAATACAAAGGCCTTACCCCGCATGATCTTATTGATATTGCCATGTGCAACCATATCCTGTACGATGGTGCAAGCCAGTGTGGCGTTATGTTTCACATGATTGGTGCACTCTCCCGGTATGGAAAACTGGGCATGCTTTGTATAGGCAATACCATTGAAGAAGCAACAGCTTATTATAAAAAAGCTATTGATGTGCTGGATAAAGAATGCGGTGCATAACGCCTAACCACATGAGCTATGATACCACTGTTCAGGTATAGTCCGAACCCTGAAGTGAGTGACACAACGAAGCTTAATAGATATTCCTTAGCCGGTAACAAAATATTCATATCTTATTCTGTGCACTGTTTATTTTTTTTGTACCGGGCTTGGGAACCCGATTAAACTTTTCTTGCGTCGCACTCTTGTGCTGTATAACTTTATGCGTCAATCAAGAAGATAATATGCAGCAAACAGATTTTTTGGTTATTGGCTCCGGTATAGCAGGTCTTACTTATGCATTAAAAACAGCAAAATATTTTCCCGAAAAAAAGGTAACGGTCATCACCAAAACACAGGCGGATGAAACCAATACAAAATATGCACAGGGTGGCATTGCAGGTGTGTGGGACGAGGTAAACGACAGCTTTGAAAAGCATATTGAAGATACACTGATTGCAGGCGACGGTTTATGTAACAGGCATGTTGTGGAGATCGTAGTAAAAGAAGGCCCGGAACGCATACGGGAAATTATAGATTACGGTGCCAGCTTCGATAAAGATGATAAAGGGGAGTATTCACTGGGCATGGAAGGCGGCCATAGCGAGCACCGCATACTGCACCACAAAGATGTTACCGGTAAAGAAATGGAAAGGGCTTTATTGGAAGAGCTGCAAAGCTTAAAAAATATAGAACTTATTAATCATTGTTTCGTAATTGAAATTATTACACAGCACCATCTTGGTTATCTTGTTACAAAATCAACGTTGGATATTACCTGTTACGGCGTGTACGTGCTAAACCTGAAGAACAATAAAATAGAGAAAATACTTGCTGATATTACTGTGCTGGCCAGCGGTGGGTGTGGCCAGGCATACCGTACAACTACCAACCCTAAAATTGCAACGGGAGATGGTATTGCCATGGTTTACCGTGCCAAAGGCAGAATTGAGAACATGGAGTTTATACAGTTTCACCCAACCGCTTTGTATGAGCCGGGCGTATCTCCTTCTTTTTTAATTACGGAAGCAGTGCGTGGTGATGGCGGTATTTTACGCACCAAAGATGGTGAAGCCTTCATGGAAAAATATGATGTGCGTAAAGACCTTGCACCACGCGATATTGTGGCCCGCGCCATAGACAGCGAAATGAAACGCACTGGTACAGAACATGTGTACCTCGACTGCAGGCATATGGACAAAGAAAAATTCATTCACCATTTTCCAAATATTTATGAACGGTGCAAAAGCATTGGCATTGACGTAATGGAACAGATGATACCTGTTGCACCGGCAGCACATTACAGTTGCGGCGGTATTAAAACAGATGAGTTTGCAAAAACATCCATTATGCATTTGTATGCCTGCGGTGAATGCGCAAGCACAGGTTTGCATGGCGCCAACCGCCTTGCCAGCAACAGTTTGCTTGAAGCGATGGTTTTTGCACACAGGGCTTATTTAGATACGGTAAATGAACTGAAAACAAAACCTGATTTACACAACAAAGAGATTGCAGTACCTGACTGGAATGCCAAAGGAACTACTGACCCAAAAGAAATGATATTAATAACGCAGAGTTTAAAAGAACTGCAGCAAATTATGAGCGATTATGTTGGTATTGTACGCACAGACGTGCGTTTGCAGCGTGCCATGAAACGTTTGGATCTTTTGTACGAAGAAACCGAAACGTTGTACAAATCAACACGCGTATCGCCGCAGTTATGCGAGCTGAGGAATTTAATAAGCGTTGGTTATTTAATAGTAAAAGGAGCTGAGTTTAGAAAAGAAAGCCGGGGCCTTCATTTTAATACAGATCACCTTGAGAAGAGTGAATTGCTGCAGAATATTATTTTATAATAGTGACTGCAATTGGAGGCTGTTTAAAGCTGAATAAAGTTTTGAACGTACAAGAGTGCGACGCAAGAATGTTTAATTGAAATACTAAACTATGGTAACAAATACTTATGCTTTGTAAACCTGTCGCAATAAAAAAATACATGTAAATACAACCTCTGTTTTTATTTCCTGAACTTATAATTTCAACTTAATGTATTATATTATTTACGGTTTGTTATATGCACTTTCCCTGTTGCCATGGCGGCTGCTATATATTTTGAGCGATGGAATTTATTTACTGGTTTACTATGTTATCAGGTATAGAAGAGATGTTGTAATGGAAAATCTAAAGATTGCTTTTCCTGAAAAAACTGAGGCAGAAAGAACATCCATTATGAAAGGGTTTTATAAAAATTTTATTGATAATTTCATTGAAACCATTAAGCTGTTTTCTATTACCGGCGAAGAACTGAACAAACGTTTTACCGGTAATTTTGAAATAGTAAATGACCTCTATGCTACCGGCAAAAAATTACAATTACATACTGCTCATTTTTTTAACTGGGAGTTTGCGCTTCTTGGTTACGCGAACAATATTAAATACCCGTTGCTCACGGTTTACATGCCCATCAGCAATAAAATTTTAGACAGGATATTTTTAAACATGCGCAAAAGATTTGGCGGCCATTTAATTGCTGCAACTGAATTTGCCAAAAAATTTGCAGGTTACAGCAAACAGCAATACTGCCTTGCGCTGGTGGCTGACCAAAATCCAGGAACCCCCGAAAATGCCTACTGGACGCCATTTTTCGGTAAGATGGCGCCCATTGTAAAAGGGCCTGAGCGTGGTGCAAAAGTTGCCGGTACTGCCATATTAATGTGTAATTATTATAAAGTAAAACGTGGGTATTACAGAACCGATATGGTGTTGCTTACCACAGAACCACGCAGTTTACCCGAAGGCGAAATCACTAAAAAAATGATAGCTTTTCTAGAAGATACTATTCGTAAATATCCTTCCAATTATCTTTGGAGCCACCGGCGGTGGAAATGGGAATTCGATGCGGAGAAATATAAAAAACTGGTGATATAATTTTTGTGATATTACCCAATAAAAAACCCTGCTTCTCAGCAGGATTTTTTATTAAATGTGCTCAATAATATTACTTCAGTACAAGAGTGCGACGCAAGTAAAGCTTAATACTTATTCAAAATGCCTGGCTCCACAATTTTAAATTATCAATTCAGCACTTCCCCGCTTTTTTCCCTTTCGATCCTTTCTTCCTCCAGGATCTTTTCCCAGCCACCAATAATATTCCGCAGGTTATGTATGCCCTGCCGCTTCATCATAGAACAGGCAATAACACTCCTGTAACCACCACCGCAATGAACATAAAGATTGTCGTTATCATCAATATTTGCCATACTGCCGGGGTCGGTTAAATCGCTCAATGGAATATTTACTGCACCTGCTACATGGCCTTCAGCAAACTCAGGTTCTTTGCGCACATCAACTACTACAATACGGTCATCAAATGGCAGATCCATCGCAAGTTCATCGGGCTCTACATCAATAATTAAATCAACCGTTTCGCCACTTTGTTTCCACGCTCCAAAGCCACCCGCAAGATAACCGGCAAAACGTTCAAAGCCTACACGGGCAAGCCGCACAATCGTTTCACGCTCCATACCTTCTTCTGTAATCAGTACCAGGTCTTTATCAAATGGCAAAAGGCTCCCGGCCCATTCGGCAAAGCGGCCTTCGAGGCCAATAAAAATACTCCCGGGTATAAAACCTTTTGTAAATACATCTGCATGGCGGGTATCAAGAACAACCACGTCATCATGCTGCATCAATGTTTTAAAAGCTTCAACGCTCAAAGCATGCAAACCTTTTTCTAAAACTGCATCCAGGCTTGCATAACCATCTTTATTGATCTGGGCATTTATGGGGAAATACAATGGCGGTGCGGCCAATCCATCTGTAACTGCTTTAATAAATTCTTCTTTCGATTTGGCGAGCAAAGCATAGTTGGTTTCCTTTTCATCACCAATAGTGCTGTAGGCATTTGGCCCAAGGTTTTTGCCGCAACTGCTGCCTGCACCGTGTGCAGGATAAACAATTACATTATCTTCCAGCGGAATAATCTTTTGCTGCAAACTTTCGTAAAGCATGCCTGCAAGATCCTGCATGGTAA
>JANXWM010000170.1 GCA_025351145.1 Chitinophagaceae bacterium | reverse complement strand
GGGTATCGCTGCTTTGGGCTTTTGCTCTTTTGAAGGTATGCATTGTTCACAAGTTGTAATACAACATAACGCAACGCCGCCGTTGCTGGGAGACTTCGGTAAAAGCCCAATATATAATCCAACCGTACAAGAGTGCGACGCAAGGATGTTTAATAGTATTACTAAAGCACGGTTCAAAAAAATTGTAATTACCGGATTGATATTTTTTATACTTTTATCAGATCCAAATATCCAATTATCATGAAAAAGCTATTAACCCTTTCTCTTATCTTGCTGTGTTCAAAATTTGCTGTTGCCCAATACTACGACAGAGATTACAAAGCCTTTAAAATTGATTTTAGTGCTGGCTACAGCATGATTGCAAAAGATTCTGGTGCTAAAGCTGGTGCTGTGTTTGCTATTGAACCAAAGTTTTCGCCTACCGATGCTTATGCTATCGGCGTAAGAATAGAGGCGGCTATGATGGCGCATGGTGTGGGTATTGATGGTTTAAATGGCAGCGCTGTAACGCAGGCCAATACGAGTGTATTGCTTACGGGTGATTATTATTTTAACGGGTTGAACAGCATGATACGGCCATTTATTGGTACGGGGTTTGGCATATTTTCGGAGGCAACCGTAACTTTGAAAGATAGTTATGGATATATGAAAGATGTGCCGGCATCGAATAAATTTGCTTTTATGCTGAGGGGTGGTTTTGAGGTTGGCCATTTTAGAACAGGTGTTGAATATAATATGACAAACAGCATTAATAATATTAATTCAAACTACCTGAGCATTAAAATTGGCTGGGCAATTGGCGGCGGATTTTTTGATAAAATTACCGGTAAAACTTATTAGTTATTTATGATTGCAACTATTGTAACAACAGATGAAGAACTGAAGCAGATTGTTGAGTTGTCCCACCAAAATCAAAAGGCAAATATCTCTGAAGAAGATGTAGATAAAGAAGGTTTTACTTCCTGGAGTTATTCTCTTGATCTGCTTCAAAAGATGCATGGGCTTCATCCGAATGTAATTGTAAAAGATGGCGATAAAGTTGTGGGCTATGCTATGGTTGCATTAAAAGAGGCAAGGGGTTTTCATAAAGAGCTTGCGGAGATGATGAACTTTATTGATAGCATTGAGTACAATGGCAAACCTTTAAGCAGTTATAATTATTATGTAATGGGTCAGGTTTGTATAGATAAAAACTACCGGGGTACAGGCGTGTTTAATATGCTTTATCAAAAACACAAGGAACTTTTTCAACATAAATTCGATTTTGTTGAAACAGAAATTTCAAGCAGCAATAAACGCTCTCTGCGTGCACATGAGAAAGTTGGGTTTAAAACAATTTATACTTACCGCGATAATAAAGATGAATGGAATGTAGTGTTATGGAACTGGGAATAGGCCTTACTTCTCCATGCTTTGCATCCACATTGGTTTTAGCTTTTTTATCTTATTAAAAACGGGGCAGCTTTCCTGGTGCGTTCCCTGCAGGTAGCCGGTACTCATTAAAAATTCGTTCACTATTTCGCCGCCCGTAAATTTAAAATGCTTTTTAAAAATCTTTACCCATTCTTCTTTTGTAAGCGGGTGATGGTGATTAATCCAGTTTTTAAAAGAACCATGTTCTGCCTGCAGTTCAAGAATTTTTTTTGCGTTTTCAATAGCCGCATTAATTTTTAAACGGTTGCGTATAATGCCTGCATCATTCATTAATCTTTCAAAGTGTTTTTCATTGTATTTAGCCACTTTCTTTATATCAAAATCATCGTAGGCTTTTAAAAAATTTTCTTTCTTTTTTAAGATGGTATCCCAGCTTAAACCCGCCTGGTTTATTTCGAGCACAAGCCTTGCAAACAATTCGTTATCGCTGTGCAGCGGAAAGCCATACTCATGATCGTGATAATGCCTGTGTACATTGTCACCAGGTAATTTTTTTACGTAATCGCAATAGGTTTTAACTATATCAGCCATAAAATTTTATTTGTTTATTTTTCTCTTACAAGTTTAAATGATCAAATTGAAGCAGTAATTTTTTTTTGCCCGGCAATCGAAATGTTTAGTGATCGTTCCTTGCGTCGCACACTTGTACTTAAAAGTGCTAATGAGCTTTCAACAGCCAATACACCCAACCGTAAAAACCGGTTTCAAAGTACGTTCTTTTTCATAAAAAAAGGATACAACCTTTTGGGGAAGTATCCATTTTTTAGAATGATCCTTTTAAAAATTTAAGCAGGAGTAAGGTATTGCGCATACGAGTAACCTTCCTCACCAGCATCTGTTCTTACAAGCCACCATTGGTCGCTTGATTTGCTTACCAATGTTACAATTTCATTGTGTGCAGCTTTGCCAACAATCGGCTGGTCTGTGCCCGGGCCTTTTCTAATATTCAGGTTCGATGATTGTGTAACCACCTTAAGTTTACTGCCTTCAATAATGCCGGTAACATTTACATTCATCACCAGATCGCCTGCACGAAAGTCTGGATCTATTTTATTGTAAATGTCCCACAACTGGTCTTTAACAGCACCGCTTGGCGCATCGCCGTCAATGTACAGTACATTATCCTGTTCGCGTACCTGCAGGTTTGTAACGCCGGATGCAGCCGCCGCATCTGTAAGTTCTTTGTATTTATCCTGTAATGCCATGGTTCGTTCCTCCTTAATTATTTAATCACAAGTTGGTTATCAATTTTTTTAGGTTTCAATGTGTTCAGCGACATCATGAGCGTTTTGAGATCGGCTCTTTTAATTTCGCCGGTAAGCGTTACCACGCCGTCTTTTACAGCTGCCTTAACACCAGTAAAATCTTTAATAGCATCGTTTACCCCTTTGGTAAGCGGATCATCTGCCGCAATAACTACAGGTGCCTGTACAGGAGCCGGAGGAGGAGCAACCGTACAATTGTTTACAACCGATTTTACACCGGCAACCCCTTTCGCTACTGTTTCGCACATGGCTTTTGTGGCATCGTCTTTTACTTCGCCGGCAAGGGTTACTACGCCGTCTTTAACTTCAGCACTCATGCCGGCCATATCCGGCATAGCCTGCATTTTTTGTGTTACAGCCGCTTTAATGTCAGCATCTTTTGGTCCGCACGATGAGAATGTTGTGGCAATCATAGTAGCAGATGCCAGTACAACAAGATAGTTTAAAATACTTCTTTTCATAGACAAGTTTTTTAATGAAAAAGAAAGGTAGTGGTTTTAAAGTACCCATACAATTCTTTAAATTATTTTTTTACTCAAATAATAAAAACATAATGAAACAATAAGACCACAGATATTCTTTCATTCCAATTTTGCGGGTGAGATTTTTTGTACCCGGCTACAGTTTATTTCTGATCGTTCCTTGCGTCGCACACTTGTA
>JANXWM010000167.1 GCA_025351145.1 Chitinophagaceae bacterium | reverse complement strand
AGTTGCGGCGCCTGCACCATTCACGTGAATGGCCTTGCCACAAAGAGTTGTACCCTGCTTGCTGTTCAGGCAGATACTTGCAATATTACCACCATTGAAGGTGTTGCACAGAACGGCAACCTGCACCCATTGCAGGAAGCCTTTAAAGAATGTCATGGCCTGCAATGCGGCTTTTGTACGCCCGGTATGATTATGACTTCTGCTGATTTACTACAGCACAATCCTGATCCTTCTGAAGAAGAAATACGTGTGGCGCTGGAGGGTAATTTCTGCCGCTGCACCGGCTACCACAATATTGTAAAATCTGTGCAGTATGCTGCAGAAAAAATGCAAAAGGAGGTTGTTGTATGAGCACTACAAACGGGTTAATAGGAAAATCAATCAGGCGTGTGGAAGACAAACGCTTTATTACCGGCCGTGGTAATTATACCGATGATATTATACTGCCACATCAAACGTATGCGTCATTTGCACGCAGCCCTTATGCGCATGCAAATATTTTAAGTGTAGATATTGAAACTGCTAAAAAAATGCCCGGTGTGGTGGCTATTTTTACAGGAGCAGATGTTGCAGATATCAACGGGGTTCCCTGCGGCTGGCAGGTAAATTTTAAAGATGGCACTACTATGAAGGAGCCCAAACATCCTTTATTAGTAAAGGATAAAGCCTTACACGTAGGCGATCCTGTAGCCATTGTAATTGCCGAAACACGGGAGCAGGCAAAGGATGCCGCGGAAGCTATTGTTGTTGAATACGAAGAACTCCCTGCTATTGTAAATGCCGCAGAAGCAGTAAAACCAGGAGCACCGCAGGTACACGAAACTGCACCCAATAATATTTGCTACGATTGGGAGCTTGGCAACCCCAAAGCAGAAGTGAACGAAGCAATGAGCAAAGCTGCACATGTTACCACACTTGAATTTGTAAACCAGCGCTTAGTGCCTAATGCGATTGAACCACGCAGTTATATTGGTGCTTATGATGAGGCTTATGATAAATACACTTTATACACAAGTACACAAAACCCGCATCTCATCCGTTTATTGATGTGCGCTTTTGTACTGGGTATCCCTGAGCATAAAGTGCGTGTTGTAGGCCCTGATGTGGGTGGCGGATTTGGCAGTAAAATATTTCATTATACTGAAGAGGCATTGCTTACATGGGCAACAAAAAAAATTAAACGCCCTATCAAATGGACATCCGACCGCAGTGAAAGTTTTTTACTTGATGCACATGGTCGCGACCATGTAACCAAAGCAGAAATGGGTTTTGATGCTGATGGAAAAATTGTGGCATTGCGGGCAAAAACATTTGCAAACTTAGGTGCTTATCTTTCTACATTTTCAACTGCGGTTCCAACCTACTTACATGGAACATTGTTGCAGGGCTTATATACCACGCCCAAAATTAACGTTGATGTTACCGGTGTATTTACAAATACTACTGCTGTTGATGCTTATCGTGGTGCCGGCCGTCCGGAAGCTACTTATTTGCTGGAACGTTTAATGGATCTCGCCGCACACGAAATGGGTGTTGATCCAGTTGAACTCCGTTTTAAAAACTTTATCCCGCCATTCAATGGTGTTGACGAACCGGGTTATCAAACACAGGTTGCGCTGCAATACGATAGTGGTAATTACAAAGGTGTTTTAGATAAGGGTCTTGCAATACTTGGTTATGCAGATTTCCGTACACGGCAAAAAGAAGCTTTAAAGAATGGCAAATTATTGGGCGTTGGTTTCTCTACTTATGTAGAAGCCTGTGGTATTGCGCCTTCTGCGGTTGTTGGTTCGCTGGGCGCAAGGGCAGGTTTGTTTGAAGTGGGCCAGGTGCGTGTGCAGCCTACCGGAAAAGTAAGCGTTTATACAGGTTCCCATTCTCATGGTCAGGGGCACGAAACAACATTCGCACAGGTTGTTGCAGACAAGCTCGGCATTGCAATGGACGATGTGGAAATTATTCACGGCGACAGCGATAGTGTTGCTTTTGGCATGGGTACTTATGGTTCGCGAAGCCTTGCTGTGGGCGGCTCTGCGATTGTAAAGAGCATTGAAAAAATTGTAGAGAAAGGAAAGAAAATAGCCGCACATAAATTAGAAGCAAGTGCAGATGATATTGATTTTGCCAACGGAAAATTCACCGTAAAAGGCACAGATAAATCGTTGAGTTTTGGCGACATTGCACTCACCGCTTATGTGCCGCATGTATATCCAAAAGACCTTGAACCGGGTTTGGATTTCAGCAGTTTCTATGACCCTGCAAACTTTACGTATCCGTTCGGTTGCCATATTGCAGTGGTTGAAGTTGAAAAAGAGACGGGCAAAGTTACCATGAAACGTTTCATTGCAGTAGATGACGTGGGTAACGTAATCAACCCCATGATTGTTGAAGGGCAAATTCATGGCGGCGTGGTGCAGGGTATTGGTCAGGCACTCTTCGAAGGTGCTGAATACGATGAAAATGGACAGCTCACCAATGGTTCTTACATGGATTATTGCATGCCGCGTGCCGATGATTTCCCCATGTTCGAAACGGGCAGCCAGGTAACGCCTTGTCCGCATAACCCACTTGGGGTAAAAGGTGCAGGCGAAGCAGGCTGTATCGGTTCAACACCCGCTGTTGTTAATGCAGTAATTGATGCACTTTGGAGTGGTGGCCATAAAGTAAAAGATATTCGCATGCCGCTAACATCAGAAAGAGTGTGGCGTGCCATGAAGCAATAAGTTCTTTGCATACAAGATGAATATTATGAACCCGGCAAAAGTGCAGGTATGATCGTCCCTTGCGTCGCACACTTGTA
>JANXWM010000148.1 GCA_025351145.1 Chitinophagaceae bacterium | reverse complement strand
GTCATTTTAAATGGCATGCAACTCAAAAATATGCGAAAGTTTGCAATATAATTTTCGCATATCCACCACAATAAGCTGCATTTACGAAAGGCTTCATTCTACGCTTAGGTAAAAGCTCAATATGTGATCCAACCGTACAAGAGTGCGACGCAAGTAAAGCTGAAAAAATGTTCCTGCTGCCGGGTTAATAAAATTGATTTTGTATTCTATAAATATAAAAGCCGCCTGCAAAATACAGGCGGCTTTTTTTATAAAATATTTACGCAACTATACCGTAATAATTTGTACTAAAATAGAAATCCATTTGGTATTACTTAGATACAATAAACCTGTTGCGGGTTACTACAATACCATTCTGCTCAATGATTAAAATATAATTACCGCCTGGCATTTTGTTTAAGCCACCAAGCGTATAAGCATGCGAACCGGTGGCTTGTTTACCAAGGTCTGCCTGCTGCATTACGCGGCCATTAAGATCAATCACTTTTAAGATGGAGTTGCCTTCTTTTACAAGTGAGTAAGTTACTACAGCATTAGAGCCAGTAACAGGATTGGGGCTTACTAAAAGCGTATTAGATTTTATGGCGGTTATTGCATCGTCCTGCGTTGCAGCTTCGGCCATAAGTGTTGCAGCAGTGCCTACACCTACTGCATGCCATGCATTTTGAACCTGTATTACTGCTTTTGAAGAGGCCCCGTAAAGGTCTGTTGCTGCGCTTATGCAGGCAGTGCGCCAGTCAGCATATTTTGAACCGGGAACAAGATAAACCGTATTGGTGCGGTAAATAATTGAAGCCGCTTTTTTAAGACCAATGCCGCTTACGGTGTAGGTTTCGGTGTTATCGTTTGTACCTGTGCCGCCATGCACTAAAAGGTAAAAGAAAAAGTTGCCAACGCCGCTGTTGGTATGCACGCCGCCATTATCAATAAATATTGAGTTGATCCAGTTTGTGCCTTTGTATGTATCGGGCTGACTGAATAAATTAGGGTTTGAGAGGTCGCGGATAAGCCAGTTCATATCGTTGCTTAACTGCCAGTTAATATCTGCTGGTTTGCTCCAGAACTGTACGCATTTACCCATAATATCGCTGATGCTTTCGTTCATGGCACCAGACTCTTTGGAGTAAGTTAAGTTGCTTTCGCTTTGCGTAACACCGTGTGTAAGTTCGTGGCCGGTAACATCAATACCTGTTACACCGCCGGGTTCGTTTGTAGAGCGTTTGTTGTAGTTCATTGCGCTGCCATCCCAAAAAGCATTGTCAATATAAGTAGGGTCGTTTACATAACTGTAGAGCGCTGTGCCTAAGTTATCGTAGCTGTTACGTGCAAAGGCAGCCTTATAAAAAGAATAGGTTTGAGACACACCATAATGCGCATCAAGTGCAGCCTGATCGAAACCGGCTAAGCTCCAGTTGGCAGATGCACTGGTATAATCTGTTCCGCGTTTGCCAGATTCGCCATGCAATGTAATGATACCGCTTCCTTTTGTGTAATCCCGCAACCTGTAATTGGTACCAGTATAATCTGAATGAATGGTTTGTGTACCGCTCCATGAAGTGGCTGCAGTACCTGTTGCATCGGTAAAATACAGCCTGTCGTTTTTACCAATTACCTGGCCTGTTTTTGCATCTACAAAATAATCGGCGCGGCTTAAAGGAACCCTTGCATACACATCTACTTTATAGCAAAGGGTTAGGCTTTTAGGATCGAGGCCATCTTCATTTGTGCTAACCCAAACTAATTTTGCAGTTGGTGTGTATGTTGATTTTGTGTTGCCGGTTTGTTCTTTAATTCTTTGTTCCATAGCCGCATCCTGCCACGCATACAATTGTGCATTTACATGCTTAACAGCGGCATCAACAGCCTGCTGTGATGATATGGATGCTGAAGATTTTTGCTGCAGATCAGACGGGAAATCTGTAATAATTTCGCCGCTTAGAGCAGTTGCTTTGCTGCCTTTTGTTTGAACGATATACATACTGCCTTCAACGGGTATTCCTTTATAGCTTTGGTAATACCTGTAATTGGTTTGGCCAATTTCATCTTTCTCAGATTTCATTAAAACAAGATCGGAACCGGACTGCAGATTTAAAATGGCTGTTGCCTGCGATGGATTAAAAGCAACCTGCTGAGCAGCAGTTAATGTTACAAAATGTTTGGTAACGCCATTATCGCCGCGAATAACACCGCGTAAGGCATTTTGTGCATAGGCATGAGAAAACAGTGCAAGTGCAGCGAGAGCTAAAACTTTTCTTTTCATGGTTTTTTGTTTTGGTTAAAAAAAATAGTTATTAATAATTGCCTCTTTATTTATGCGCATTGGTATTCATTACTTGCTTGCTGAGCTACGAAACCGTTGGTTCTTTTTTGCAAAACAGATGAATGTTTTGGGAAAACAATTTAGGCCTTTTATATTTTTGGTTTTAAGAAATAATTTTTAATTACTGCTTATTGCAAGGCATTAAAAATCTTCAATAAAACACAGTAATCTTTTAGAATTTAAATGGAGAAATAAGCAAATTGAAAAGAGGGAATTATTTTGAGCCGGGCAAAAGTTCTTCAGGCATCGCCTGTTGCGTCGCACCCTTGTGCGGTTAGATTATTATTGAGCTTTTACCGAAGTCTCCCAGCAACGGCGGCGTTGCGTTACGTTGTGTTACAACTTGTG
>JANXWM010000137.1 GCA_025351145.1 Chitinophagaceae bacterium | reverse complement strand
AACAATAAAGTACAGACCACTGGTTGTAATGTTCCAATACCTGAAACTTATGACCTGAAAGAAATTTTTATTATAAACCAAGGAGAAATCCGCTAATTAGAAAATATGAAAAATATCTTTACAGCCTCACTTTTTATGACTTTGTCAATATTAAGCAAAAGCCAAACTATAACCCAAACTACAACTGCTGCAACTATAGGCACTATAGTACCAGGTTATTCACAGGTTTCAACTTACAATACAAAAACCATAAGCTATACTCCTTCAACACCAGATATTCCTACCACACCAGTTGATGATGATACAACTACGGAGGATATAAAAAAATGGGACTATGCCAATCCGCTATCAGTAAATATTAATATGAACGATGGCAATACTACAAACACATCTGCTGGTAAAGTTTGGACTTTAAGAATATCTATACCGAATGCACTGAATATTGGAGTAACCTTTCAACAGTTTGATTTATCTGCCACTGCGGAGATGTATATTTTTAATGAAGCCAGAACTGTTGTAAAAGGATCACTTAAAAAAAATTATTTCAGCAACACCGTGGGTATTACTACTGCGCCAATGAAAGGTAATAGCATTATCATTTATATTGTTGAGCCAAACAATACTGGTGCTTTGCAAAGTATTATAGCGATACAAAAAGTCATGGCAGGGTATCAAAATATTGATGAGGTAGGCTCAACCGGAAGCATTTTAAAAGCAGAGGGGGCATCTGTAAACTGTGACCCTCTAATAATATGCAGCCCTGATAAATTGTCAACAGCGAGGACGGTAGCAAAGTTTTATCCTGGAAATGGTTTTCAGTGTAGCGGTACTTTATTAAATACTGAAGCGAATAATGGAAGGGCTTTTTTCTTAACTGCTTTTCATTGCCTTGATATTAATCCTGGCCTTTTCGGAGGACATCCCGGGAACAATGTACTAGATGCTGATGAAATCGTTGCATTACAGAATTCAGTCTTTCAGTTTCAGTTTTGGCGTTCAGAATGTAATGGAACGGTTAATAATTCTTTTATTGAATTTTCAGGGGCCGCACTCAGGGGTAATGCATTTGGAAGTGATGCAGTTTTGCTCGAACTGCTAAACCCTCCCGGAATTGGTGATGGTGTTAATTATGCAGGCTGGAGCAGGGTAACTACAGAACCAAGCGATAATTCTTCTTTTATTATTCACCATCCTCAGGGACAGGATATGAGATTAACAAAGACCAGGGACGTGAAATCATTTGGAGGGAATGGAAATTTCTGGTCTGCACATTATTCATCCGGCACTGTGGATAAAGGTTCTTCAGGCTCCGCTCTTTTCAATGAAAACAAACAAGTTGTTGGTCAATTAAGAAGCGGTTGGAGTAATTGCAATTATACAGATTACGGAGACAGGTATGGAAAATTTAGCGAGTCCTGGACTTTTGCAGGACTTCAACCATGGCTTTCGCCAAACCAGAATTTACAAAGTATTTACAGTCTTGATTTGTTTCCATTAACTATTCAAGGGCCATCAGGTATTTATTGTGGCGGCAATGTTCAATTTAGTGTTCCGGGCGGTTTATTAGGTTGCACCTATTTTTGGACTGTAGGGACTAACCTTCAAATTGTAAGTGGTCAGGGAACGGGAACAGTAACAGTAAAAGGGGTTCAAACCACAAACATCAGCAGTAGTGTACAAGTACAAATAACCGATACAAAAGGCAGAAACAGAACGGCCACTGCTGTAAAAAATCTATCGCTTTCTGTAAGCAAACCCTTTATTGGGGGGACTTATACAAATAATGCTTCAGAATACCCCTTAGCTATTTTTAATGGTAGTGGACCGTACAATAATGCCTGTACACAAAATATGGTTTACACCAAGATGCAACTAACCGGAGCTTCGTCAATTACATGGAGTAAGATAAGTTCCTCAACTGTTGTTAACTGGACACAACAATTAAATGATATAAATTTCTATTTATTTTCGATAAATTCAACTGCTGTTTTTCAGGCATCTGCATCAAATGGATGTGGTACAACAAGTTATCAATTTGCCTGGAAAGATGTTGATTGTGGTGGTACAACGTGTGGGGCAAATTATGTTGTTTCACCAAATCCAGCCATAAATAATATAAATATCGTGCCCGATATACCTCTGCCATGTAAAGGGTCACTTGAAAATTTTCAGATACTTGAAGTAAGGATATATGACCCGCAGGGAAATTTGAAAATTGATGAAAAATACCCCCCTCTTAACATGCAGGCACAAATAAATATTTCAACTTTAAAAACCGGTTTATATATGATGAATATTTTTAATGGAAAAGTATATGTCAAGAAACCTCTTGTAGTCGGTAAATAGGCTAATAATATCTTTAAAGATGAAAGCCCCTGCATTCGGGGGCTTTCATCTTTAAGGCTTAATTTTTATTGAAAAGGTTAAAACATGCCGCTTCGATCTACGCTTAGGTAAAAGCCCAATTCATAATCCAAACGTACAAGAGTGCGACGCAACGATGCTTCATCAAAATACTTCAGTCGGGTCAAAAAAATTACAACAACTTATTATTTGCTACGGGTTATTGATAACCCTTGTTTGCTTGCCATTACTGTAAAAACTGATTGATTTTACGGAGGCATTCATTTGCACAAAACGCGATGACTGCGAGAGAAAAGATGAACCGTAAAAGAACTCCTGCCTGCGCTGCTTTCCATTTTTTAATCGTATGATTGCGGCGGTTTCAGTGGGCTGTACGGCGATTAACTGTTCTTTGTTTTTATTGAGGAAAAGCCGTAACGGGCCCTGGTTTTGTGAGGCCGCCAAACCAATGCTGCTGCCCATGGCAACCTGCAACAGTGCCTTGCCGTTGCCGGGGATAAACACGCCGGACTGCAGCACAGATAATGCGGTGAAATTGCCTTTGCCATCGCCCTGCAGTACGACGCCATTTAATGCATCGCTGCGGCCAAGTTCGGGGGCCATGGAGAAGTCGTTTCCGGTGAGTGCAATGTCGGGGTTGCCATCGCCGTTAAAATCGTTTACGGCAATTGCATACACAGGGCTCCACTGCGCCATGGCGGGCAATGTGTGCAGTTGAAAAGTAAAATTGCCTTTGTTCTCTATCCACACGGATTGAAAATTTACGGCTGATAATTTTTGCTCGTTATCACGGTTAAAGTTTTTGATCACATCCTGCATTTGTGCTTTGGCATAAAGGCTGTAATTATTGAAATGTTTTTTTATAACGGGCAGTTGCTCTGCAAGCTGATCGCGGTATGCGGCGGGGAATTCTGCCTTTGCTGCATGCGGTGCGGTAGGCCGCCAGTAACTTAACAAAACATCGGGGCTGCCATTGTTATCGTAGTCGTTTGCATAGCTGTTTACGGGTTCGTCTTTAGTGGCTTTGTAGAGTCCGTTTAAACCATAGTTGCCGAGCACGTAATCCATATCGCCATCGTTATCGAGATCGGCAGCCGTGATGCTGTTCCACCAGCCGGTTTCGGCATTGAGTGATGTGTTTAATTTTGTGAATGAGCTTTTATCATTCCTGAAAACAGTAATGCCCATGAACTCGCCGACAACGATGAGGTCGGGATCGTTGTCGTTGTCAATATCTGTAAACACAGCATCGGTAATCATTCCGATGGATTTTAAACCGGGCACCAGTTTATCGGTAACATCAGTAAACTGAACCTTCCCGTTTGCTGAATTATTCTGCAGCAGGTAACCGCTTTCGGGCTGAGGATAAGCACCGGGCACTACCCTGCCGCCAACAAATAAATCGAGGTCGCCATCCATATCGTAGTCGGCCGCTTTTACGCAGCTTTTACTGGAAAGAATTTTTGGAATAGCCGGGGCATTGGCGGTAAAACTTCCTTTACCATCGTTGATGTAAAACCGGGCGGTGTATGGTTGCGAACCCCTTGCAAACTCAAAGCCACCGGCAGCAATATATACATCGAGATCTTTATCATTGTCTGCATCGAAAAGGCAAATCCCTGCATCTTCTGTTTGCAGTTTGGCTGTGTCGTTTGAAAGCAGTTGCGGCATAAATGTATTGCCGGCTTTTTGTATAAATGCAATGGGTGGCTGAAGTGTGGAGCCGCCGGAAATAATATCATCAAGCCCATCGCCATTGATATCCCCCGCTGCAAGCGCAGGGCCATACTGCGTGAACTTATGCGGCAATAAACGTTGCATATAAAAGTCAACAAAATCTTTTTGCTGATGCAGAAAGTTGACACCTGAACTGCTGCTGATATTGCTAAACCAATTACCCGCAGCAACCAAAGGCTGAGTGTTTACATTGTCTTTTGCTGCGGCAGATTTGGCAATAAGCAATGTTTGATTTGCTGCAACATTTTTTTCAACCTGTTGCGAGCCAGATGGCCAGGTAACAACAATGGAATCTACCGTTGCAATATTACCTAATCCAAAATGCAATACATTTTCTACTGAGGACATATAACCACGGTAAGGCGTAAGCTCAGCGGTTTGATGGCCGCCTTTGTAATAAATATCTGCAATTGTTCCAATGCCGTTTACGTTTTTCGTATTGTCTTTAAACTGCAGCCGCAGGTAATTGTGCGGCTGATCTTTAAACTCATTCACTTTATTCTCGAGCAGTGTGGCAGGCATGTTCGTGTTGTTGATCACTACATCCATGTCGCCATCATCATCAAAATCTGCGTAAGCAATGCCTGCTGAAAAAGTAGGAAAATCCCAGCCCCAATCTTTTGTTTTATCGGTGAAAGTTATATCGCCATTGTTGTGATAAATATAATTGCTGAGTTTTACTTCTGGCAGCTTTAATAAAAGATCCTGTGCAGTAGTGTTTGCATTCTGTGCACGGTAGGCAATGAAGTCAAGATCAGTGATATCCTTCGGCAAACCATTTGTCACCATCAGGTCTTTAAGCCCATCCTGATCTGCATCTACAAATAAAGGCGCCCAGCTCCAGTCAGTAAAAGCAACGCCGCTGTAGTAGCCTGTTTCGCTAAAATGGGGTGGACCGATACTGTCACCTTCCCCTATTCGCGGACCCATATTTACCTGCAAAGTATTGCGTACCGACTGGTAAGGAAACCCGTACTGCTTTGAATATAGATACCAGTTATAATCAACCGGGTTCATCATCATTTTTGAACGGTAATTATCTTCGGCGTCCATATCGGTTTCTATCAAATCAACGAGCCCGTCGTTGTTAATATCAGCTGCGTCGTTGCCCATAGCGTTAAGGCTGGTATGCTTAAAATATTCTTTGGTGCTGTTGGTGAACGTTCCGTTCTTATTGTTGATGTAAAGCAGGTCGCCCGACAAATAATCGTTGCTTACAAAAATATCTTTGTAGCCATCTTTGTTGATGTCAACAATATTTACACCGAGCCCGTAACCCTCCCATATAATGCCAGCCTGTTTAGATACATTGGTAAACACCGGGTGTTTCAGCACGCTGTCGTAATCATTGCGGTAAAGCCTGTCGGTAGTTGGCCCGCTGCCATCGGTACGTACCGGCTTAAAAGTATTTGGCCTTTCCTGGTTAAGATCGTTTACTAATAAATACACATCAAGATCGCCATCATTATCATAATCAAAAAAATAAGCTTGTGTGCTAAAGCCATCATCAGCCAGGCCGTAAGCAACAGCCGATTCTTTAAATGTGGGAACACCTTCTTTATTCAATCCTTGGTTAATATATAAAAGATTGGTAC
>JANXWM010000126.1 GCA_025351145.1 Chitinophagaceae bacterium | reverse complement strand
GTCCTCAACACTGTTCGGTTCAAAGTCCCGCAGGTATTCTTCTGGTATTAATATCTTTAATACCTCTTCATTAAATGATAATTGTTTCTTGTTCGGCATTACGCTAAGTTACTCTTAGCACCTCAAAGTATTAATTAGCCGAATAAAAGTTTGAACCGGATATTTAAAAATATATTGCAACATATTTACGGGATAAACAGTCTATATAAAATTAAGAGCAAAAAATCATGTTTGGTGTAACTATACTTGGCAATAATTCAGCATTACCGGTTTACGACCGCCACCCCACTGCACAGGTAGTTACACTAAACGACCAGTTGTTCCTGATTGATTGCGGCGAAGGCACCCAAATACAACTGAGCAGGTACAGGATAAGAAGGAGCCGGATCAACCATATTTTTATTTCTCATTTACACGGCGATCATTATTTTGGTTTAACCGGTTTAATCACCAGCTTTGGATTAATGAACCGCGAAGCAGACCTGCACCTGCATGCACCTGAACCTTTGAAACAGATTATTGACCTGCAGCTTGCCGCGGCAGATACAAGGCTGCCTTATACACTGCATTTTCATCCACTGCAAAATGAAGGAATGATCGTTGATGAAGAAAAATTCAGCGTTGAATGTTTTCAAGTTTACCACCGCATACAATGCTGGGGATTTATTATCCGCGAAAAAAAGAAAGCCAGAAGAATAAACAAAGAAACCATTCACCAGCACGATATACCTACCGTATTTTATGAGAATTTGAAAGACGGCGAAGACTATATAAACCCAGCAGGGGAAATAACACAAAATGAAGCAGTAACCATTGCCAATACGCCTGCAAGAAGTTATGCTTTTTGCGGAGATACTATTTACAATGAAAATATTGCGGATTGTGTGAAGGACATCTCATTGGTTTATCATGAAACTACTTACCTGAAAGACCTGGAAGACAGGGCCGCAAGCCGCTTTCATTCCACCACCATACAGGCTGGTAATATTGCCACACTTGCCAATGCAAAGCGTTTACTTATTGGCCACTTCAGCAGTAAGTACGAAACACTGGATGAATTTTTGGCCGAAACAAAAGAAGTATTTCCCGATACAGAACTTGCACTGGAAGGCGTAACATTTATCATTAGTTAAACGGGAGCCACCTGTAAAAATCGTCAAATATCTGCCGCCAGTAGGTTTCATTGTGCTGACCTAAAGGAAAAATAATCTCCCGCTCATCGATCTGTTTGTTTTTGTATAAAACATCTTCCATCTGTTTCATATTGCTCACCATAGTTTCGCTTTCTTTTGCGCCGGCATAAAAAAAGAAATGGCGCATGCTGTTTAGTTTCAATTGCTGCGCATCAAGATAAATCCTGGGTGCCACCTGGAATGCCGGTGAAAAAACACCTGCGCTGCCAAATACATCGGGGTATTTCATTACGGCATATAAAGAAATCAATCCACCCATACTGCTGCCTGCAACTGCGGTATGCAATACATCTTTCTGTGTTCTGTAATGCTTGTCAATAAAGGGCTTTAGCGTTTGTGCAAGAAAGTCAGCATACTGGTTACCTTCACCTTTACCATACTTATCATCATCGTAAGGGTTGTACTCCGTCATACGCTTTTCGCTGCCATTATCTATACCCACTACAATACAATCTTTATTCAATTGTTTTTGCAAAGTATCGAGGCATTCATCCACGCCCCATTCACCGGCAAATGCGGTTTGCTCATTAAATAAATTCTGTCCATCCTGCATGTACAGCACAGGGAAAGATTTGCTTTTAAGCAAATTGTAGTTGGCAGGCAGGTAAACCCAAACCCTGCGGTAACGGTTCAACTGCGGTATAAAAAATGCGGTATCCAGCAATTGCACACGGGCCGTGGCCGTATTGGGTTTTGGCTTATCAGGAAAATCATCTTTCCAGCCTGCAATGGAAAAGCTTAAAGATGTATCGCCGCTTAATTCTACTTCATGGTTTTGCAGGTCTTCACCTTTGGCTGTGCTCTCCACTTTATCCCAACTGCCACGGGTAAATTTGAATGCATATTTGCCAGCTTTTACATCTTTAAAAACAAATACCCTTCTTGTTGCACCGAAAGGTTTCATTCTAAAATTATAGTCGCCGGGGTTCCAGTTGTTAAAGTCACCAGCCAAATAAATTTCGCCAGCTTTTTGCGTAGCCACATCTGTTACAATAAGCCGCAGTGTATATTGGGCAAACAAAAACGAAACACCAAAAACAAACAGGAGCAATAAAAAAAGTTTCTTCATAAAGTGAAAATACTAAAATACAAACAGGAACAAACAGGCAGTGGAAAGAATTGAATTTTTATTAACGGCGAAGAAAGTTTTTATGAGCCGGGCTGAAGAATATGAATGAAGCTTTCGTTGCGTCGCACTCTTGTGCTGTTAGATTATGAGTCGTCATTGCGAGGCCTCCGAAGCAATCTGTGCTCACATATTCGGAAAGGGTTTAATGCTGTCAACAGATTGCTTCGTTCCTCGCAATGACGCACAATGTTATATCGTACAAGAGTGCGACGCAACAGCCGATGCCATAAAAAACAAATGCCGGGCTCCAAAAAAGAACCCGGCAAAACTTATTACTTATAACTTAAAACTTACTTGCTTAAATACATGCTCTTCTCTTTGTACAGCATGCGGAAATAAGGATCGCGTAAATCTTTTATAAAACGGATGGCTTCTCCCGTACTCTTCATTTCGGGCCCAAGCTCTTTGTTTACATTGGGGAATTTATTAAAGCTGAACACCGGCTCTTTTATAGCAAAACCTTTCAGTTTTTTCTCAAATGTAAAGTCCTTTAGTTTGGCAGCGCCAAGCATTACTTTGGTAGCAATATTCAGGTAAGGAATCTCGTAAGCTTTTGCAATGAAAGGCGTGGTACGGCTCGCTCTCGGGTTGGCTTCAATCACGAATACCTTATCATTTTTAATGGCGAACTGTATATTGATAAGCCCGCAAATATTTAAAGATCTTGCAATTTTTTCTGCATAATATTCCATAGTGGTAATAACCAGTGGCGTAAGGTTGAATGCAGGCAGTACAGCGTTACTGTCGCCACTGTGGATGCCCGCCGGTTCAATATGTTCCATTACACCCATCACATGAAAATCTTCGCCATCGAATATGCCATCTATTTCTGCTTCCTGGCAACGGTCGAGAAAATGGTCTATCAAAATTTTATTATCGGGCAAATGTTTTATCAGGCTTATCACGGCTTTTTCCAGGTCTTCATCATTGATCACAATGCGCATACGCTGACCGCCCAGCACATAGCTTGGCCGCACCAGAACCGGGAAGCCAACTTTCTTTGCAACCTCAATAGCTTCGTCTGCATTAAAGGCTGTGCCGTACTCGGGGTAAGGAATGCCGAGTTCTTTCAGCAGGTCGCTGAAACGGCCACGGTCTTCGGCAATATCCATACTGTCGAAAGAGGTGCCGATGATCCTGATGCCCTTTTCGTGTAAACGTTTTGCCAGCTTTAAAGCGGTTTGCCCGCCAAGCTGCACAATTACGCCATAAGGTTTTTCCAGTTCAATAATATCCCACAGGTGCTCCCAGTAAACCGGCTCGAAGTAAAGTTTATCGGCCATGTCAAAATCGGTGCTCACGGTTTCGGGGTTACAGTTAATCATAATTGATTCGTAACCAGCTTCTTTTATGGCGAGTAACCCATGCACGCAGCAGTAATCGAATTCAATGCCCTGGCCAATCCTGTTGGGGCCACTGCCTAAAACAATGACTTTCTTTTTCTGCGATGGTATAGATTCGTTGGAGGAAATTGTATGGTTCATGCTTAAGAAATTGCGCAAAAGTAAGGGTATGCGCCGTTTTTCAAAAGATTAATTGTGCAGATTGTTTTAAAGGCATTTTTTGAGCCGGGCAGAAGTACAGGAATGAAGCTTTACTTGCGTCGCACTCTTGTACGGCTGGAATATCTTTCATCATTGACGGTCGAGAGGTACGTCATTTCGAACGAAGCACAGCGAAGAGAGAAATCTCATACATCAATAGTGAGATTTCTCAATCATGCATCCTTCAAAATAACAGCATAAGGCTTACGCGTCATTTAGACAAGCAAAAAAACAAGAAAACCGGCAGCTTGCAGCGTGCCGGTTGTATGATTTATTTTGTTGTTTGTAGAAAGTTGCCCGTTTCAGGATACAGGATATTAATTCAGCTGTTCTGCCTTCTTTGCATATTCGCTCTTGGGTTCCACCATGCGTTTCTTCATGCGGGCATCTCTTGTTTTCTTGATACCGTAACCTAACCCTGCTGCTACCAGCAGGCCAATGCCCCCGTCAATCGGCGCATCAGGGTTACCTGTTCCATCGCCACCACCGCCACCACCAATCTGTGCCATTACCAATTGTGGCAATAATGCTATAGCTATGATCAATCCTATACTGATAATTATCTTTAACCCGCTTTCATTTTTTACGCTTTTCATTGCTTTGTTGTTTTACTGTTCCTGTTTTTTATCATTAATTCACCACATCTACCGTGAGCACTGTCCTTGTTTTATCAGGTGCAATTAATTCCAGCTGATAGGCTCCTGTGGCAATACGGCCCAGTAACAGGGTTTGGCTGGCACTGCCGCCCATATGTTCCTGTTTGCCTGTCCACACCGTTTGGCCATTGGCTGATAATAACCTGATGCCATATACGCCTGCGGCCATATTGCTGAACTGCAAAGTTAGCTGCTTATTGGTTACCGGGTTGGGGTAAACAGTGATACCATGGTTGTTGCTGCCGGTGTTTAATTTTACCACCTGGCTGTAGTTGTAACTGCCGTTATAGTCTATACTGCGTACACGGTAATAATTGTCGCCTGTGGCAGGGACTTTATCTTCCATCGTGTAAGTATATCCGTTGCTGATGCCTGCTGTTACCGGCTGTCTTGTACCTAACAGGCTGAAGCTGCGGCCATCGGTGGATTTTTGTACTTCATAACGGCTGATCCCCTCCTGGGTGCTTACCGTCCAGCTTACTTCATTGCTGATGCCCTGCTGCCAGCCACGGATGCTGCTGAACCTTACAGGCAATATATCTGCATTTTTAAATACTGCCCTGAAACGGTTATAAGCATAAGAGCCTGCATTGCCGTCTACACTGAAGTTAACTGTGGTACTGCCTTTCCTTAATGCTTTATGCCGGCAGCGACAGCACCGGGGCTCTGACAGACGGCGTAACCGGTTTTTTTGACAACAGCTTCAGTAATAACAGGGATGATTATGATGCCCGCAAGCTGTTTGGTTTCAGTGAGAACATCGGGATACAAAAAGACAGCGTACAGTTGTCTGTAGAAAAGCGTACACCCCTTGCAGTAACCGGCACCGATACCATCTTCTACAGCATAGGCAGTATGAAGCAGCAGGCCTACCACTTTCTGGTAAACGCATCAGGCATCAGCCAGCCCGGCCTTGAAGGTTATTTAGAGGATAGCTATCTGGGCAGCAAAACAGCATTAAACTTAGAAGGCAGTACCACAGTTAACTTCAGTGTAGACGGCAATGCAGGCTCTTATGCTTCAGATCGTTTTAAGATCGTATTTAAAAATGCAGAAGTATTGCCTGTAAGGTTCAGCAGCATCCGTGGCTGGCAGCAGGGCAGCAGTAATGAAATAAGCTGGACGGTAAGCACCCAGCAGGGCATAAGCCGTTATGAAGTACAAAAATCCACCGATGGCCGCAGCTTCGGCCTGTTAGGTACAAAACAACCAGTAACAGCAGGCACCAGCAACGGATATACTTACACGATGGAAGATAAAACCCCTGCCACAGGCGATAATTATTACCGTGTGCGCAGTATAGGCTATAACGGCAGTTACAACTACAGCCAGGTTGTAAA
>JANXWM010000112.1 GCA_025351145.1 Chitinophagaceae bacterium | reverse complement strand
CAGCCTGAGTTTTACCAGGGGCTGGGGCAAAGATTAAAAGATCACGGGTACAACCGTTTACCACAAGGCTACGATCATTTAAAAAAAACCAATCCCGGTCATTAATGGAAACAGAAATCGTAAATAAACCCCATGCTATCGCAACTGCTCATCTGGAAGATGATTCCTCAAACATAAAGGGCAAGCTTGCCATAGCTTTTACAGTGTGTTTTATTAGTATTATGTTTGGCGGTATCGCATCCATGCTTATGTCGGTTTATTTGCCTGTGGTGGTTAAAGATTTACTGGGCAATGTTACAGATGAAAAGATGAACAATGTTGGTGCTTATATAAACTCGGTCTTTATTTTCGGGAGTATGTTTGGCGGGTTTGCGTGGGGGTTTATCTGCGACAGGATTGGCCGGTCAAAATCGGTTATTTTATCAACAGCATTTTATGGCTTGTTTACTGTTCTCACGGCATATTCCGCTTCATGGTTATTGGTCGGTGTTTATCGTTTTTTAACAGGTTTTGGCGTGGGCGGTGTAATTGTAACCACCAATATTTTAATTTCAGAAATATGGCCAGAAAAGAAAAAAGCGGTGGCATTGGGCATTGTATCAGCAGCAATGCCGGTAGGTTTTATTGTTGCTGGTGCTATGAATAATTTGCTGGCTAACTGGCAAAGCGCATTTCTTACCGGTCTTGTACCGCTCGTTGTAGCTTTTGTTTCCTTTTCTATACTGGCCGAATCAGAAAGCTGGAAAAATAAACACAATCCTGTTGCGGGAACCCAATTCAGTAAGAACATTTTTGCACCTGGGTATAAGAAAAACTTATTTACAGGTTCTTTAATTTTTGGTGCCATGCTTATTGGCTTATGGGCTATTTTTTCCTGGGCACCCACATGGGTACAAAGCATTTCCACCGATGCCGCAAAAGCACAGGAGCAGCGGGGTTTAACGATGATGGTACTGGCTGTTTCAGGCTTGGCCGGCAGCATTATTTCGGGGTGGATTGCCAATGCCATTGGCTTAAAAAAAACCATGATGATGTGTTTTCTCGGCTGTTTTATTATGACGTTTATTGTTTTTAAATTAAACACATCTGTTTCGGTTTTTACATTTATCGAGATGGGTATTTTAGCCATTTTCTTCGGCATAAGCCAGGGGGTTTTATCTGTGTACATTCCGGAATTGTTTCCAACATCGGTAAGGGCTTCTGCAACTGGTTTTTGTTTTAATGTAGGCAGGTTGTTTACAGGTACTGTAGTTTTTTTTATTGGTGCACTCGTTGGTTTGCTGGGTGGTTATGGAAATGCAATTTTCATTTTTTCTTTCATTTTTCTTATTGGGTTTGCCATAACATTTATTTCGAAAGAGAGAAAGATAGTTGATGTTTTGTAAGAAGGAGTTTATTAACCGGCAGCAGTAATTCTATTGATCGCCTGTTGTGTCACTCACTTGTACGTTCAGATTCAATGAGCAGCTTTGGGCTGTAAGGCAAAAGCTCCAATCTTTTATTCAGTACAAGGGTGCGACGCAAGGAACGATCAGAAAGGATATAATGCATGGCTCAAAAAATCAGAAACCAAACATAAAAAAACCGTACATAATTATGGCTTATATACAAGTTCCAGAAGGCGTGCCGGGCATAAGGAGCCTCGTCATGTTCAGGCCCGAAACAGGCAAACCTCTCTACGATCTTGCACAGGTTTTACTGCGGGGCGAATCACCATTAACCGAAGCAGAACGAGAGCTGATTGCGGCTTACGTTTCGTACCTTAATAATTGCATGTTTTGCAGCAGCAGCCATGCCGCCGCCGCACGTTGCTTATATGGTGCTGAAGAAAATACGGTGGATGAAGTGCTGAAAGATATGCAGCATTCAAACTCAAGCGATAAGCTGAAAGCCTTGCTGCACATAGCTGGTAAGGTACAGGTGCTTGGCAAAGAAGTAACACCGGAAGATATTGCTGCCGCAAGGGCTCTTGGCGCCAACGACCGTGAAATACACGATACGGTGTTGATTGCAGCGACTTTCTGCATGTTCAACCGTTATGTAGATGGGCTTGCAAGCCTTACGCCAACAGATCCGGAAGTATATAAAGAAATGGGCGTGAGGCTCGCCGAAAAAGGTTATGTAACGCCTCAAATAACAAAATAAAAACAACAACAAATTATGGCATACATCAATTTAGAAAATGATCTTCCCGGCATACGCGGTCCAATGGCTTTTAGACCAGAAACCGCAAAGCCTTTAAATGAACTTGCAGAAATTTTACTGCACGATGATAACAATACACTTACCCGCGGCGAGAGGGAATTGATAGCAACCTATGTTTCATCACTTAACGATTGTTTCTTTTGCCAAAATGCACATGGCGGTATTGCGCAGCATTACCTTCAGTGCGATGTACATTTTATTGATAACGTAAAAAAGGATTATGAATCTATGCCGTTATCAGATAAATTAAAGTCGTTGCTTTCTATTGCAGCAAGTGTACAGAAGGGTGGCAAATATGTAACACCCGAACAGATAGAACATGCTAAAACCGTTGGCGCTACTGATCTTGAGATCCATGATACGGTTTTAATAAGCGCGGCATTCTGTATGTTTAACCGTTATGTGGACGGACTTGGCACATGGACGCCAACCGACAGGCAGTATTTTATTAACCGCGGTGCACAAAGAGCAGAAGAAGGATATTTACATTTTGATCTGCATAAATAACTTTTGCAGGTTGCATTGTTAAAAGCAAAATTTACAAATCATCATGACTATCTTTTCAAAAATAATTGCAGGTGAAATCCCTTCTTACAAAATTGCAGAGAATGAAAAGTTCTTTGCATTCTTAGATATTTTTCCGTTGGTAAAAGGCCATGTGCTGGTGATACCAAAAATTGAAGTTGATAAATTCTTCGATGTGCCCGATGAATATTTGAGTGAACTGCTGGTATTTGCAAAACCCATTGCTCATGCTATTGAAAAAGCTTTCCCCTGCAACCGTTGCGGGCTTGAAGTTGTAGGGCTCGAAGTTCCGCATGCGCATGTACATTTAATACCCATTAACTCACCGGACGATTTAAATTTTACACGGCATAAACAAAAAATTAGTGCAGAAGAATTAAAAGAATCGCAGCAAAAAATACTGGCAGCTTTACAGGGTTAAATAGTTGAACAGAAGAATAAATTATTCAACTTTTTTTACGGGTTAACTGAATAAATTTTTTTGTTTTGTAGTTTTTGGTGCAGCAGTTTCTATGAACGTTGGCTTCGTTAAATTCAAGCCACAGGCTGCATTCATTTTATCAACAAGGTAAACGGTTAACTCAGGCGAAGTGGCCTCATCATGCATGTGCATGAAAAAGTAGAGTTCTTCCAAACCCTTATCCAGCCAGTATTTCATGCGGTTAACCCAAACATCGGTTCTCGTGTAATCCGTTGCGTGAAGGCTGTTGCCAACATAACGGATGAATGCTTTTGGGATGGTAAGGTTCATGTGTGCGCAATCCCTTCGGCCCGCTGTATCTGTAATTACAGCACCAATATTTAATTCTTTTAAAGTGCAGAATAACTCCTCCCTTATTGCATCTTTACCAAACCAATCAGGATGGCGCACTTCAAGAAAAAACTGCAGATCAATTGGCAACGATTTTAAGTAAGTAAACAACTCATCTTTTCTTTTCGGACTAAACGTTTCGCTTACCTGAATGAAGATTGGACCAAGATGTTTTTCAAACGCAACAATACCGCGAAAGAATTCATTCGTAATAAAATCTTTCCCATTTAAACTGCCACGATGTGTTACTCCCTGGTACATTTTTGGGCAAAATAAAAAGTCTTTACCTGCTGCTTTTGCTGCCCATTTAGAAATGCCAATAGCGCCATAAATTTTATAGTGTGTAGCATTCAGTTCAATGCAGTTGTAGTGCTGTACATAATGATCAAGAAAATCTTTTTCTTTTGTTTTTGGCGGGTATATTTTACCCACCCATTCTGTGCGGCCCCACTTGGCACAACCGATGTAAATCTTAGGGTTTTTAACAGGCTTACCCTTCAATATAGTTTTATTGAATGCAGGTTCTTTTGGCAAAGAAAAATCTATACTATTCAATTCGGTTTCAGGTACGCGACCAAACTCCATGATAAAAATTTGAGAAATCAAATCTACATAAAAGCGAAGGGAATATTTATTGGCCAAACAAAGTAACATTATGCATCGTTCCTTGCGTCGCACTCTTGTACTGAAGAATATGTATGAGCTTTGGGCTGCACATCAATGTAGCTGTTTTTTGCGCACACATTTTCACTGGCAGCCTGCAGTTGAAAATTGCTCTGAACGTACAAGAGTGCGATGCAACAGGCGATGCTCAAAGTTCCTTAGTCCGGCTCAAAAAAATGCAACCAAAACCGTAAACAAGTTACTTAATAAAGAAGGCATAAATAAATAACGCCATTACTACGAACACATGCACAAACAACCAGGCTTTCTGGTAAAGCGGCCTGTTATTCCATTTTACTGTTTGATCAAAAGGGTCGAATATGAGCGCTAAGCCAAGGCTGCCTGCACCGCTGATAAAATCGTTATTGAAAAAAATGTAGTAAATGCCGGGGGCTGCAAAAGCGCCATAAAACAATTTGTAAACCAGTGGTGAAATATGCGTGGCTTTTTGAACCGGTTGCAGGTTTGGTTCCTGTGTCATATTATCTCTTTTTTTGAATATTGGTAGACGTGTGGTTTATTTTATTACAACCGGCGAACAGGTTTTTTTCGGAAGGCGAAAAATAATTGCTGCATCGGATACAGCATAGTTGGGTAATTGCCGTCTTAAAAAAATTATTGAGAACTTGCATGAAAACTTACGAATGAAAGCATCATTATTCCAACCGCTTATTATCAGAAGCATTACGCTAAAAAACCGCATTGCCGTTTCGCCTATGTGCCAGTATTCTGCGGTGGATGGTTTTGCAAACGACTGGCACCTTGTGCATTTGGGCAGCCGTGCTGTTGGCGGTGCAGGATTGATTATAATGGAAGCAAGCGCCGTTTCGCCTGAAGGCAGAATTACACCCGATGATATAGGTATCTGGAAGGATGAGCATATTCCTTTTTTACAACGCATCACTTCATTTATAACTTCTCAAGGCACCGTGCCCGGCATTCAGTTAGCACATGCAGGGCGTAAGGCCAGCCATCAATCGCCATGGAAAGGTGCGCAGCCGCTTGCCAAAGAAGAAGGCGCTTGGCAAACAATTGCCCCTTCAGCCATTCCCTTTAAAGATACAGACCCATTGCCCGAAGCAATGAGTAAAAATTCTATAATAAAACTGATCAGTGATTTTAAGAGTGCGGCTGCAAGGGCTTTGCAGGCTGGTTTTAAAGTAGTGGAAATACATGCAGCGCATGGGTATCTTCTCAACTCTTTTTTATCGCCGCTCAGCAACCGGAGTACAGACGAATATGGTGGCGCCTTTGAAAACCGTACAAGGTTGCTGATTGAAGTTGTGCATGCTGTGCGCACTGTTTGGCCACACGATTACCCGTTATTTGTGCGTATATCTGCTACCGATTGGGCCGATGGTGGCTGGACGATTGATGATTCAGTTGTGTTGTCCGCAGTACTTAAAAATATCAATGTTGATTTGATTGATTGCTCAAGCGGTGGAAATGTTGCGGCTAAAATTCCGGTAGGCCCTTTATATCAAACTGCTTTCGCCGAGCGTATTAAAAAGGAAACAGGTATACTTACCGGCGCTGTAGGAATGATTAATACTACTGACGAAGCTGAAAGTATTATCAGTAATGAACGTGCAGATATTGTTTTACTGGCAAGGCAATTTTTACGCGATCCGTATTTTCCATTGCATGCTGCGAAGAATTTAGGCGTTGATGTTGATTGGCCAAATCAATACCTGCGTGCAAAATAATTTTATGGGCCTGGCTGAAGAATATAATTTGAACTTCTGTTGCGTCGCACTCTTGTACTTTCAGAACTTTGCGCAGCAAGCAGCGCATCATCACTAAATCACCAAATTAAGCTTACTGTATGGCCGATGTGCACACCATAGAACAGCGCAGCTATAACATGCAGCAGATACGCAGCACCAATACAAAACCTGAAATGCTGGTGCGCAGGTTTCTGCATGCAAATGGCTTTCGCTATAAACTGCACGATAAAACGCTTCCCGGTAAACCCGATATTGTTTTACCAAAATATAAAACCATCATCTTTATTCACGGTTGTTTCTGGCATGGGCACGAACGCTGTAAATATTTTGTTGTGCCTAAAACAAGAACAGATTGGTGGACGAATAAAATAAATACAAACAAAACAAATGATACCAAAGCAGTAAAAGCTTTACGAAAAGCCGGATGGAAAATCATTACTGTTTGGGAGTGCAAATTAAAGCCCGCCAAACTTGAGGACACACTTAATGCACTGTTGAAAAAACTATCCTGATTACTTTACTGCTACATCCAATTCTTTAAGCAACCCCTTTATTTGTTCGCCAATAAAATCCCTTACTTTATTAAACTCCGCCGGATCCATGTGTTTGGGGTCTGGTATTTGCCAGTCAATAAATTTTTTGGCAGGCATCCAGGGGCAGGCATCGCCGCAACCCATGGTTACCACTACATCGAAAGGCGCATAAGCTTTTACTTCATCCAGCGATTTTGAATCATGTTTACCAAGATCGTAACCCAATTCTTTCATAGCCGCAATTGCTTTGGGGTTCACAATTCCAGAAGGTTTGGAACCTGCACTGTAAGCCTCCACATCATTGCCACCATAGATGCTTGCAAATGCCTGGCTCATCTGGCTGCGGTTGCTGTTCTCTACACAAACAAAAAGTAATTTCTTTTTCATGGTTTTATTCGATGTGAGCTTGTTGAAAAATAGAATTAAGAACACAGGTAACCCTTCATGGATATTCAATTGGCCGGCCAATAATCTTAGCAGCAGCCACTGCCGGGTTCACAACAATTACGTTCGTCTTTTGCAGGTTTTTCAGCATACACCGTAATGCTGGTAATTTCAGTTGAGCCATTTTTATATGCCTGAATTTCTTCCGGGTTTAAATAGTTTTCCAAAATATCATCGGGAATAATGATCGGTTTATCTTTTTGAAGCGTTATATTTTTAAAGCCTGCTGACTCTATCAATTCAAGATAAACCTGTTTTTGAATGGCGCCTGAAACGCAGCCTGCATAAAGCTCTGCAACCTGTTTCCACTTTTCGGGCAACTCGCCTTCCAGCACAATATCAGAAATTGAAAAATGGCCGCGTGGCTTTAGCACACGAAATATTTCACTGAATACTTTGTGTTTATTGGGCACAAGGTTCAGTACGCAGTTGCTTACAACTACATCCGCTTTGCTGCTTGTT
This sequence comes from Chitinophagaceae bacterium, assembly GCA_025351145.1. GTDB lineage: Bacteria > Bacteroidota > Bacteroidia > Chitinophagales > Chitinophagaceae > Limnovirga. The sequence goes on along the minus strand of JANXWM010000112.1, from coordinate 3,194 downwards.
ATGGGCATGCTTTCAATATCGCCCTGCCGAAACTCCACATTATTATAACCTAATTTTTCAGCGTTGGCCCTTGCTCTTTCAATCATTTGTTCGGTAAAATCTATACCAATTATTTTCCCCTTTTCGCCTGCTGCCGATCTTGCCACAAAGCAATCATTTCCTGCACCGCTGCCAAGGTCGATCACGGTATCGCCTTCTTTAATTTTTGCAAATGCTGTTGGCAGGCCACAGCCTAAACCTAAGTCTGCATCAGGGTTGTAACCTTCCAGTTTTGTATAATCATCTGCCATAATGTTGTACACTTCATCACCGCAGCAGGATGATGTGGCACCACAACAGGAGCTTGCATTCTGCAGTTTAGACTGGCTGGCGATTTCGCTATACTTTTCTTTTACCAATTCTTTGAGTTCTGTTTCGTTCTTCATGATTTTTTATTTTTAAGATGATTAATTTTTTTGGTCCGGGCTGAAGTAATTCTATAGATCGTCCCGTGCGTCGCACACTTGTACTGCAAAGTTTTATTCAGCTTTCTACAGCCATTACGCACGGTAAGTAAAAGGCTTAGCAGCAGGCTTTGTCGTTTTTAATTTTAAGGTTATTGAACAGCGAATTGAATTCAGTGGAAAATTTTTGAAAGGCTTTCCAGTTAATGCAGTAGCAACTGCGTGGGCCATCAATGCTGCCATCAATAAGTCCGGCATTTTTTAATTCTTTTAAATGCTGCGATACGGTTGACTGCGCCAATGGTAATATTTCCACGATCTCGCCGCAGATACATTCGTTCTTCTGAGCCAGTACTTTTAAAATAGCAATACGCGCCGGGTGGCTGAATGCTTTGGCAAAGTTTGCCAGATCCTGCTCTTTTTGTGTAAACTCTTCTTTTTTATGAACTGCCATTTTATCGTATTTATGCGATTAATATTTTCAAAAAAAAGGCGGTTGTTGCGCCTTTATTAATTCTATATCGCAAGTATACGATTAATGAAATACCGGCAAAATATTTTTTTGTTCCTGTATTACCTGAATTTAAAATAGCAACCTGTCATTGTGCAGTGATACCGGTTGCGGAGTGCCGAATAAAGTTCTAAAAGTACAAGAGTGCGATGCAACAGGCGATGCTATGAAATCCTGCAGCCCGGTTCAAAAATATTGTTACAGCATAAACAAATTATCGCCATCGTGCAGCAAATGTTTTTGATCATTCCATATGAATACACCGGTAACGGTTGCGGGCAATTGAATAGTGCATTTCCATTTGCCGTTTGCTTCCTGATTATACTGTACAGCAATCTTTCCTTTTGGATGCGGCATAAAGCCGGAAGCATTTTTCAGCATGCCTAAGTGTGGTTCAATTTTTACTTTATTGAAACCCGGTGCATCGCTGTCGATGCCCAGCACAATGCGGTACAACTCAATGTTGGGGCTGCTTCCCCATGCATGACAATCGGAACGGGAACGGCTTACATCGTCCATCTCGGCCCATGTGGTAAGGCCCATGGCAAGATTTTCTTTCCACTTGTCCATCATTTGAAGATAGAGATTTCCCAAACCCGCTTTTGCAATGGCGCGGTTTAAATAATACCGAAAATAAACAGTGGTTTTGCTGATGCCTGTATCTGTGATCATCTTTTTTGCAAGCGTTTCAGATGCAGCGCTTGTAACCACATCAGTAAGTATTGCAAGTGAATTGCAGTGCTGCGAGTAAGATGATTTTTCTTTTGTATCGCTGAACATTTTTCTTTCGTTGCTCCAGTAATTTGTAACAACGCTTTGTTTTAACTGATTAGCATTCTTTGAATAAATATCAGCAAATGATGGCATACCCACCTGCTTTTCAAGCGAGGCGGCAGTTTGATAAGCCATGAGCAACTGAAAGTCCAGAGCCGCCGATGTGCCATCTTTACTAAAAGGAGCCACACCGCCATCCCAGCCTTTATCATCTACCCAGTCTGTAAAATTCCAGTAAGGCACACTTTTCAGGCTTCCATCTTTTTGCTGGTATTGATTAAAAAACTGCAGCACCATTCTTGCTGCGGGCAATTGTTTGCGTATAAAATTTTCATCGCCGCGGTACATCCAGTAATCGTGCAGCATGGCAATCCATATCATGGAGAAAGTGGGTATCTGTTGCGGATGCGCTGTGGGGTAACGGCTAAGCGTAATACCTTCGGGCATCAATGAATTGCGTATCTGTTCAATGGCATTGCGCATCAAACGGTCGTCGCCGCTGTTGTATAAAGAAACTAAAGCCTGTATACGTGTATCGCCAACATATTGCAACTGTTCGTAGTAAGGGCAATCCATGTAGGTTTCATGTGCATCGAGCCTTGCAGTGCGCCAGCCGGTTTCTAAAATTTTCGGAAGACCAGGGTCACTGCTTTCAAAACCCGCATTCATTTTAAAAGGGTAGCCTTCATATAAACCATATAAATCTTTTACAGTAAGTGGCTCATCTTTTGTTTCAATATCAAGTTTTACATAGCGGTAAGTGCGCCACATTAACGCAGTAAAAGCCTGGTCGTTGCTGCCGTTCGAGATCAACTCATCGGTAAGGCCAACAAATCTTTTTCCTTCTATTTCGTTTCGGTTACCTTTTTTATTTTGCTCACGCCAGTCTGTTGCCGGGCCTTCATCTTTATACAATCCTTCTGCATACGAGAGACTGATTTTTGCATTGTTGCCACTGCCAAATTTTAAAACAGGATAGGCGGTTGTTAAAAAACTTTGATCGAGCAGCACACTTACTTTTGTGTTTGCCGGAACAGTAAAGTTTTTATTGCCTTTTAAAAAACCATCATCGATGGTGATGCCGTTTGATGATCTTACTTTCTGCAAACGCTGTTCTGTAATTTCCATTTGCGGTATTGGGCGCGGCACCAGCATCCAGCCGAGCGTCCAGTTAAATACGCCTTTGGGTAAGCCATTAAAAAGTTCCTGTGCAGGCTTCCATAATGCATCATTGTAATCGTTCTGCATCCAGCCGGAAGGGTAATTGTGGTAGTCAATTTTTTCTGTGGGGCCAGCAGCATAATAGGAATAAACCAGCAGCGGTGTAAGCGGCGTGTAAGCACTGTCCTGCGTGCAAAGCCAGCTCTTATCCGTGTTCACTATTTTTTCTTTTGCAGAATTTCCCTGCAGTATAAATGCCGTTTGATAAGAAATTTGTGCCTCCTGCCTTTCTTCTCCAAAGTTCC
>JANXWM010000051.1 GCA_025351145.1 Chitinophagaceae bacterium | reverse complement strand
AACAATATGAATACAACAACTCCTTCAGTCATTACGCTTGAGAATAACATATCATCAATATCCATTGATTTGAATGGCGGTGCCATCACTGATTTTCATTTGAAAGAAAATAATATAAACCCACTCAGCTTTGCATTCTCCAAAGAACAGATGCCAGAGAATAATAAAGCAGGTGCACCTTACCAGGGTCATTTTCTTTGTCTTGGAAGATGGGGCTTACCTTCTGATGGAGAGATGAAGGCAGGCCTGCCCAACCATGGGCAAATGGCTAATATTTTATGGACTGCGGAAAATAATAACCCGCCTGATTTATTGCGCATGCAGGCCATTGCTGCGCAGGAAGGTTTGCATGTTAAAAGAACGATTGTTTTGGATGAGAGCAGTACTGTGTATGTTGTAAAAGAAACTGTAGAAAATATAAATCCGTTGGGGAGATTGTATAACATGGTGCAGCACCCAACATTAGCCGCGCCTTTTCTTGATAAAGATGTAATTGTCGACTGCAACGCTTCTTCAGGTTTTGACCAGGCTTTATATAAAGATGCACTGAATAATGTTTTGCAATGGCCAATAGCAAAAGATGAAAATCAAAACTGTTTTGATTTAAGAAGTCCTTCTGTTCCATACAATTCTGTTTTTTCTTTTATAGTAAACCAGGATTGCGAATATGGTTGGATCACTGCATACTCGCCAAAACACAATCTACTGCTGGGTTATATCTGGAAACGTGATGATTATCCGTGGATTCATTTATGGCAGCATTGGGAAGCTGATAAAATAAAATACAGGGGAATAGAATTTGGTACGGCAGGCATACATCAACCATTCAATGAAATATTAAATACTGCTACAAACTTATTTGGCGAAAAAACTTTTGCATATATTGATGCGGGTGAGAGCATATCTAAAAATTATTTTTCTTTTATTTACAAAACGGAACAAGGCTTTGCCGGTGTGGAAGACATAACGATTGTAAATGATACCATTCAAATAAAAGCAAAGGACAATGTTGCCGATATTATTTTAAAACTAACTCCCGGATTAATTTATGAATTATCAAAATAAGACTGTTGTAATTACCGGCGCTGCAAAAGGTATCGGCGCTGCCTGCGCAAAATTATTTTTCGATGCAGGTGCGAATGTTGTTTTACTTGATGTTGCAAAGGATACTTCAAATATCAATGATGATCGTCGGTTGTATATTCATTGCGATGTATCTTCTGAAACGCAGGTGAATGAAGCTTTTCAAAAAGTTGAACAACATTTTGGCTCTGTTGATTTTTTAGTGAACAACGCAGGCATACAACGTTATGGTACCGTAACAGAAACAACGGTTGAGGAATGGGATCTTGTAATGAATGTAAACCTGAAGAGTCTATTTCTTTGTTCCAAATATGCTATTCCTTTTATGCTTGAAAAAAAGAAAGGAGTTGTAATTAACATTGCCAGTGTACAGGCATTTTTAAGTCAGCAGAAAGTGGCCGCTTATACAACAGCAAAGTCGGCCATTCTTGGGTTAACAAGGAGCATCGCTGTTGATTATGCACCGCATATAAGATGCGTGGCTGTTTGTCCCGGAACCATTGATACGCCTATGTTACGTGATTCCATTGCATTGTCGCCCGATCCTGATGAAGTAATGCAGGAATGTGTTGACATGCATCTTACCAAACGTATTGGCACACCGGAAGAAGTTGCGGAACTGGTGATGTTTCTCTGTGATGATAAAGCATCTTTCATTACAGGGCAGGCAATAAGAATTGATGGCGGATTAGGCATTACAATCCAGGGAAGCAAGCGGTAATTCTTGCATTAGTACGAGTATGATTTTATTGAGTTGTTTCACATTGCTGAGTATAGATCAGAACGTACAAGAGTGCGACGCAAGAGAAGCTCAATAGTAGCAATAAAGTCCGGCCAATAAAAGAAATATGTATTTCATTTTCAAATTTTCAAATCATCAAATTTTCAAATTACTAAAGTGAAAATAACAGACATAAAAGCTACAACAGTTGCAGTGCCATTAGAAGCGCCGATACGGCACGCAAACGGTGCGCATTGGGGAAGATTTATAAGAACAATCGTGGAAGTGGAAACAGATGAAGGCATAACCGGATTGGGCGAAATGGGCGGTGGGGGGGAATCTGCGGAGAATGCGTTCAAAGGATTGAAACAATATTTAGTGGGCCACGATCCATTTCAACTGGAAGCGATGTACTGGAAAATATGCAACCCAACCGCATCGTTGTACAACAACAGAACACAATTACACGCCGCACTTGAATTTGCATGTATGGATATCATTGGAAAAAAAACAGGCATGCGTGCTTGTGATTTATTGGGTGGTGCATTAAAG
>JANXWM010000036.1 GCA_025351145.1 Chitinophagaceae bacterium | reverse complement strand
TGGTAATGTTTGGTGGTTTCTTCGTTTTCAATTACCACAAGTTCGGGTCTGTATTTGTCCAGCATTTTACCCAGTTTCTTTTTGTATTCTACAGTATCTTTTGGAAACGGAAAAGGGGTTTTGGTCCCTGAACCATCCTGCTGCACATGGCCTGCATTTATATTTAGTATAACTTTTAAACCTGCGTTTACGTATTCTTCATAGGCTCCGTCAGCGCCTGTCCAGTCTTCCATAATAACGGCATTGCGCACATATTTAAGATTAAGTGCTTTGGCAACTTTTATTTTTGTTGCATTGCTTAACCTACCGCCTGATGGGTTTACAAGTATGCCAAATTTTGTTGAACCAGATGTAGAAGTGGAAGCTGGTTCATTTGTTTGCGGATCAGGATCTTTCTGGGTTGTTGGCTTTAACTGCGGGTTACAGGCTGCCGAAAAAATTAATAATGCTGCTAATAACTGTTTCATTTTTTATAGTGATTTTTTGTTCTAATAATCAGTTTAACAAGTGCTGTAAAAATGCTGCATCGCTGATAAGTATTGTTTTACTTATGGGCCAAACTGCATTGCTGCTATGAAGCGTTCCTTGCGTCGCACTCTTGTGCGTTCGGAATTCTACGCGTCATTGCGAGGAACGAAGCAATCTCCTGACATAATATAAATAACAGGTATAACGCACGACAAGAGATTGCTTCGGGGACCTCGCAATGACGAACGTTGATCCTTCAGTACAAGAGTGCGACGCAAGAGGCGATGGCATGTAATACTTCTGCCCGGTCAATGCAAAATTGATACCTTAATTTAAAAATACTAATTATTTGGTTTTCCATTATCGTCTAAAATTGGGGCGGGCATTGGGAATTGCCCGTTTTTAAGTTGCTGTTCGCTGAAGACTTTATCTATATGCAGCCACTTTCCATTGCTCCACTTAAAGCCTTCGTAATCACCATCGGGTATAAGCGTAAACTTTTTGTTTACTTCATTCGACTCGCTGATGAGATGGTCGAAAATAATGAGGTCTAAATCGGGATCGTAGACCATTCTTGCTTTGGCATCTTTTTTATATTCAAGACAAAAACGATAGGCGGGTTGGGCGGGCTTAATACTGTCTTCTTTATAATCGAAAAAAGGCCCGCCAAAAACGGGTTCGCTGTTGGCGTTAAACGTTAATTCTTCCAGCCACTTTTTTGTGCTTACAAAATCATTGTCGTCGAACCCAAAAAGCGTGTAATATTTTTTGCCTTTATATTCTTTGGCAACGATGCCGTAATAAATAGCGCCGATCCAGTTGGTATTGCTCCTTACAGAATCCGTTGGTGTGGATGTATAATCACTTGCATCAATGAGCGGGAAAAATTTAAGTGAACCCTCTTTGGTGCGCATTTGTATGGCCCCGTACTGGCGAAAATAACTTTCGTCTCTTTCAATCTGCCAGGTAAAAATACGGAAGGAACTATCTGGCGGATAAATTTTAGAGATGGTGGTAACCGAATCGAAAGGGTAGGAGAATGAGTTGTTTATTTTTAATGCCCTTACAAGCGTTTTAATAAAAATACTGTCGGCATAAAACCGTGAAGAAGCATCCTGTGCAAACACCATTTGCTTTGAATACAGAGCGAGTGTATCTTCTGTTTGCTTCAACAGCTTATTATCTGCATTGTTTATTTTCTGCGCATTTGCAAAAAAGCAGGTTAAGAAAAAAGAAATGATGATAAGTGCCTTCATATTATAGAAACAAATTGAATGTAATACTACACGCAAATAAAACTGATTTATTTTTCAGCAATAAAGATTTGTGATTTTATTAATGCGGGAACTGCTGTGCAAATTCAAAAAGGCTGATAAATTTTGCATCAATCAATGGATGGGGAAATTCGGTTTCGGGATTGGTTGTAGCAATGAAAACCGTTGACATGCCTGCATTACGGCCAAACTCCATATCAGTTATTTTATTGCCGGCCATCATGCTTTTTGAAAAATCGATGTGTGGAAAATCTTCTTTGGCATGCAGCGCCATTCCGTGTTGTGGTTTGCGGTAAGGGCTCTCATTATCGAGATCAGTTGCAAAATATATTTTATCGATCCTGCCGCCCGTGATAATAACTTCCTTCATCATGTTATCATGAATTTCATCAAGGTCACTACGGCTCATGGCACCCCTGCCTACACCTTTTTGGTTGGTGACTATTACGATGGTGCCGAAAATTTTATTTAAAATCTCCAGTGCGCTCAATGTTTCGTCATAAAAAAAGAAATGGCTGGTGTGCAACACATATTCGCCTAAAACCTCTTTATTTATAACACCGTCCCTGTCTAAAAATAATGTCCACGATTTATCTAACGCTTTAAAATCGATCATCTTTATGTTTTATTTTATTTCAATTCCAGTTTAGCTTTTTCATAGTCTTCAGGCACACCAATATCGATAAAATATTCATCCTGTATTACGCCATACATCCTTCGTTCTTGGTAATATTTTTCCAGGTAATCTTTTTCAAAGGAGAATTTATCAGGCAAATCTTCTTTCAAAAATTTGCCGGTATTAAGAACATAGAGGCCTGCATTAATAAGCCCATGTTCATAAAACTGTTTCTCTTTAAAGCTGTTAATGGAATAGTCTTTATTTAATTCAACAACTCCATAGCGGCTGAAGTTTTGCATCGGTTTTAGACTTAGCGTACAATCTGCACCACACATGGCGTGAAAGGGTGCAAGCTTTGTTATATCTGCTTTAAACAAAGTATCCCCGTTTACTACCAGTACATTTTTTTCTGTGGCTTTTGTGTATGCAAGTTTTATTGCACCACCTGTGCCCAAGGATTCCGGTTCAACAGATAGCTGATAGCTGTTTGAAGTGAGTTTTGAAGCCAGGAAACTTTCAAACATTTCATGTTTGTATCCCAAGGCAAAAATAAATCTTTCAATGCCCTGCTTTTGCAGATGTTCAATTACAAAAGCAATAAAAGGTTTGCCATTTATGGGCGCCATGCATTTTGGTACATCCGGAACAGCGGTTTTTAATCTTGTTCCTAATCCACCGGCTAATATGATTGCTTCTGAAATCATCATACCCCCAACCCCTAAAGGGGAGTACTTAAAATTAATGATAAAATTATACTTCATGGTAAATTAGAAGGTCTCTTTGGAGATTTAGGGCAAGCCATTTTAGAGGGTTTAGGGGAACAATTTATCTTCCACCAACTGGCAAATGATATGGCCAATCATAATATGGCTTTCCTGTATGCGCGGAGTGTCATTAGAAGGAACATTGAAAAGATAGTCGCTCAGCTCTTTCATTTTGCCGCCGCTACTGCCCGTAAAACCAATGGTAATAATGTTTTTTTCTTTAGCAGTTTCAAATGCTTTTACAATATTGGTTGAATTGCCGGATGTACTCAAACCTATCAACACATCGCCACTAACACCAATGCCATCAACAAGCCTTGAGTAAATTACATCGTAGCTGTAATCGTTTGCTACAGCGGTTAAATAAGAAGTATTGCAGTGCAGTGCTTCTGCGGGTAA
>JANXWM010000031.1 GCA_025351145.1 Chitinophagaceae bacterium | reverse complement strand
GTAAGCGTAAAAGATGACAATCTTAAAGTAACAGTACTTCACCATTACGCAGTTTCAACTTATGAAAGTAAATAACACAAACCTCTGTGTTGCTCTGTGAAAAAAACTCTGTGTGACTCTGTGGTTAAATCATACGCTTCGGTAAAGCTCAATGAAAATCCGAAAGTACAAGAGTGCGACGCAACAGAAGCTTCATAGAAGTTCAAAACCCTGGTTCAAAAAAAATCCGGTTTGCAATTATCACTAACTGCAAACCGGAAACTATAAACTGTAAACTTATAATTCTAACTTATAACTACCGCGGTAATTTCTTCTTACAAATTGATTGGCCGGTTCAAAGTTGGTGATGCGTTGGTTCTCTCCATCCCAAAGCAATTGTTTTCGACCTGGATAACTAATTTCTCCTTTGCTGTTTTTCTCCTGATAATTATAACTGCGCACTGCAAGATTGCCCATCAGCACTGTTTCTGCAAGGGGCCCGCTCTTATCAAAAGAGGAACTGGTGTAAGCGCCATAACCCTGTTTGCAGGCGTTTGTCCACTGTGTTTGATGGCCCTCGCTACCCCGCTCCACAAAAGGAAATTTAGACTTTGGCAACGCTGCATCTTTCATTCTGTTCGTTGGCAACAGTGTTGCGTTGCGGCCAAATAAACCAGCCATTAATTTACCTTTTGTTCCTTCGAAGATCATACCACCATCCCACTCTCCCATTGGTTCATCGGGCAATAATTCATCGGGCCTTCTTGGTTTAATTCCACCATCGTACCAGGCCAGTTCAACAGGCGGCATACCTTCTCTTGCAGGGAATTTTATATAGGTTACAGACGATGGAGGATAGCTATCTGTATATACTTCTTCATTAAAAAATCCTGAGTAAACAGAACCCACGCTGCACGAAACCGCAATAGGGTAATGCAGCTTCAAAGCACGGTAAGGCACATCAATAAAATGGCAACCCATATCGCCGAGAGAGCCAGTACCAAAGTCGCTCCAGCCTCGCCATGTAGCGGGTAAATAAGTAGGGTTAAAATCGCGGCTTGGCGCAGTGCCCAACCATAAATCCCAATCAAGTTCTTTGGGTATATCAAACTTACCCGTTGGTGTAGGAACGCCCTGCGGCCATGTGGGCCTGTTGGTCCAAACATGCACGGTATGCACATCGCCAATTACACCGCCTTGTATCCATGTTTCCACATTGCGGGTATCATCGCCGCTGCTGCCCTGGTTACCCATTTGTGTAACCACTTTATATTTTGCTGCGGCTTTTGTTAAGATGCGTGCTTCATAAATATCATGCGTTAAAGGTTTCTCGCAATACACATGTTTGCCCAGTTGCATAGCAGCAAGCGCAGCAACGCCATGCATGTGATCTGGAATGGTAACCATTACTGCATCAATATTTTTATGCTCTTTATCAAGCATGTCGCGAAAGTCTTTGTAGTAAGGTGCTTTGGGCCATTGCGTTCTTGCTTTTACCGCCATACGGTCGTCTACATCGCAAAGCGCCACAATATTTTCGGCGCCATTATTCCATGCATAAGGCAGGTTAACTTCCGCCTTGCCACCGGCACCAATACCGGCAATATTTAGTTTATCGCTTGGTGCACGGTAACCTCTGCCCAATACATGGCGGGGTACAATATAGAAACCCGCAGTTGTTAGCGTAGCATTCTTAATAAAATTTCTGCGGCTGTTATTTTTTTGCAGATAGCTCATAGTAAACAATCGTTAAAGTGAAGAAATAAATCAGGTTTCAAGATAGCCGATTTTACAATCAGCACGACAAATACAATAAATTATTTTTTGAGCCCGGCAGTAGAATAACTATGAAGCATTCTTGCGTCGCACTCTTGTACGTTCGGATTATTTATGGAGCAATTGTTTGAACCGGGATTTTGTTGATTTTCCCGATTAAACTGAAATGATTTACTGTATTACTTTCAGGTAAATCAGATAAATTCCATAAATCATGGTTCAGATAATTTGAATAATGTTTATTATCTTTTGCACGCAATCACTGCCTTTATAAAAAAATTATTAATAAAATATTTCAGCCATTCTTTACCACCAAACCAACCGGGCAGGGAACCGGATTGGGATTGAGTTTGAGTTATGATATTGTAAAAGCGCATGCTGGGGAAATAAAAGTGGAAAGCAAGGAAGGTGAAGGGTGTGAGCTTATAATTCAATTACCTGCCTAACAAATAAATCTTTATAAAATGAAAAAAATGCTTATCGGGCTTTTATTATTTTCAGTAAACGCTGTATCCGCCCAACAACAATACTCAGACAGTCTTAAGCAGGCTTTTTTATCCGCAAAACAAGATAGTTCCAAAGTAATTACATTGGCTTCGTTGTCTTCCTATTACTCGTACCTGTATCCTGACTCGGGAGTGTATTATGCGGATAAAATAATTGAACTATCAACACAAGATAAATATGAGTACGGCAAAGCATTAGGATTTATTTATAAGGGAGATGCTATATTAATGCAAGGTGATTTCACCACCAGTATTCAGTTGGCTTACAAAAGTCTTAATATGTCGAAAGAACTTAAAGAACATCGCTTTTATATGTTGAGCTTATGCTATCAGCTAATTGGCAAAATAAACGGTGTAAACGGATATCCTGTACAGTCGGTGAACTACTTATATAAATCAATTGATTTGCAAAAGCAATCGGGCAAAGACACTAATGATATATACAAGAGCTATTTCAATTTGGCGTTTAGCATGCTCATACAGGACAAAAAAGATTCAGCCATGTTTTTTGTAAAAAAAGGATGGGATCTCTTTTCAATCACAGATAATAAAAGAGATATCCTGCCCTGGATCGTATCTGGCAATGTACACAGGTCTTTCGGAGATTTCCAAGAAGCCGAAGCATATTTTCGGGAAGGCATCCAAAAAGGTAAAGCGTACAACTCTTTTTTTTATGTTGCTGCTATAAGCAACGATTTATCAGACCTCTTTTACGACAAAGGTATGCGGGATTCATGCCTTAAATATGTACATCAATGCCTTTCTTTATCACAGAAATATCAATACAAAGTTTTTGAAATGTATTCTAGTGGCTTTCTCTATTTTATTTATGATTCTCTGAGTCGTGACAGTACACTTAAATATATTAAAATCTATAATGCCGCAAGAGATGAGGTTTACAGTCAAGAAAAAATAAGACAGTTTCAAGCTACCAATTTTGATGAAGAAAAAAAAGAAAGGGACCTTGAAGATGCAAAAAAAGACTTTCAGAACAAGTTAAAGATGTATGCAATTTTCGGGATTGCAGCTGTTTTTCTTGTTATCGCTTTTATTTTATTTCGCAATAACCGGCATAAACAAAAAGCAAATAAGGTTTTAGAAGCTACACTTACCCATTTAAAATCCACCCAATCCCAACTCATCCAATCAGAGAAAATGGCAAGCCTCGGAGAACTTACGGCAGGCATTGCACATGAGATACAAAACCCATTAAACTTTGTAAATAATTTTTCTGAAGTGAATAAGGAGTTGATAAGTGAATTGGTTGAAGAAGTAGATAAAGGAAATACAGAAGAAGTAAAAGTAATTGCAAATGATATAAAGGAAAATTCAGAAAAAATAAACCATCATGGCAAGCGTGCAGAAGCGATAGTAAAAGGTATGCTGCAGCATAGCCGCAGCAGCAGTGGTTTAAAAGAACCCACCAACATAAACGCTTTAGCCGATGAATCTTTACGCCTCTCCTATCATGGCCTTCGTGCAAAAGACAAATCATTCAATGCAGAAATGAAAACCGATTTTGATGAAAGCATTGGCAACATCAATATCATTCCGCAGGATATTGGAAGAGTGCTGCTGAATTTGTACAACAATGCATTTTATGCTGTAAGTAAGCCCTCTAACTCCCTAAAGGGAGAACAATATAAACCACTGGTAACTGTAAAAACACGAAAGGTAAACTCCCCTTTAGGGGTTGGGGGCATTGAAATCAGTGTAAAAGACAATGGCAACGGTATCCCACAAAAAATCGTTGATAAAATATTTCAACCCTTCTTTACTACCAAGCCAACCGGGCAGGGAACAGGATTGGGATTGAGTTTGAGCTATGATATTGTAAAAGCACATGGCGGTGAAATAAAAGTGGAAACAAAAGAAGGAGAAGGAACTACATTCATTATTCAGTTGCCAGTGAGTTAAGCTAACTTTTGTACTAAGCTGAAGAATATAAACGAAGCTTTCGTTGCGTCGCACTCTTGTACTGAAGAATAGCTATTGGCTTTGGGCTGCACGTTGCAAACTTTTGTTTTTTTGCGTGCAGTTTATAGCGTGCGGCTTGCTGCTCATTGTTCCGAAAGTACAAGAGTGCGACGCAAGGATGTTTCATAGTAATTCAAGAAGCCCGGTCACAATAAATCATTAAAAATTTATACTGCTTTTATAAAGAATTACTTTTGAGCCTGTTACCAGATATTTTAAATGAACGATGAAAAAGACTTTTACTTACAGTAACGCTTCCATTGTTTACCAAACAAAAGGTGAAGGGATACCGGTTATATTGTTGCACGGATTTGGCGAAGATGCAGGCATATGGAACGAACAGGTAAACTTTCTTAAAAACCATTGCAGGCTGATAGTTCCGGATTTTCCGGGCAGTGGAGAATCTGTTTTTCTTACCAATAAAGAATCATCTGCAACCACACCGCATCCGCCTTGCACTATTGAATTTTATGCTGATTGCATTTACGCATTGCTTGCACACGAAAATATTACAGGCTGCATTATGCTTGGGCATAGTATGGGCGGGTAT
>JANXWM010000008.1 GCA_025351145.1 Chitinophagaceae bacterium | reverse complement strand
TTTTAATGGTGAGCCATTTACAAGCAGGTTGTTTTCATCAACAAGTATCCCAAAATATTCGGTGTTTAGGTAAGCATGCTTTTGCAGGATTATTTTGCCCTGCCAGTCGGAACGCAGATCTCCTTTTTTAGTAAGAATCTCGTCTTTAAAAGAAGGATCAATATCATTAATAAAACTCAGTCTTCCCTGCCGGAATTCAAGAAACTCAGTAGCCTTATTATTATAAAAACTCATCTTCACCGCATCCAGGTAAGGCAATTGTTTTCCCTGCTCATCATGCTCCCAGTAATGCTCATTTTTTTCAAGTACAAGGGCCTGGCCTTCGTCCCAGTATTTCAACTGAAAAGGCCCGGTGCCACACGGGTGGCTGCGATAATCTTTACCGTATTTTTCAACTGCTTCATGCGCAATAATGCTGCAGTACTGCATACTTAAAATACCCAGCACCGGTTGAAATGGCCGCAGTAATTTTAACTGAAAAGTAGAATCGTTCAATGCAGTAAAACCATTCAAACTATCTACGCGGTTGTTAAAAATCCATGCACCGCTGCTGGCAATATTTTTATCAATGATGCGCTTTAAACTGTACACCACATCGTTTGCTGTAAGCTTTCTTCCTTTGCTGTTTAAGAATGCATCATTGTTTTGGAAATATACATCTGTACGCAAATGAAAAGTATATACAATCCTGTCAGGGCTTATGCTCCAGCTTTTGGCAAGAGAGGGAACAATGTTCAAATTACTGTCAGTTTCTACAAGCGTATTATAGAGTTGATGATCTACCCACATTACTGACTGGTTCTTTGCAAAGGCAGGATCAAGTGTTGCCACACCTGTAGTTTCGTTGTAATAAAAAACCTTTTTATCAGATGTTTCTTTAACGCTGCATCCGCTAAAAAAAAGAAATATAAAGCAAAAGGCTTCAGCACAACATTTACAAAATGTTTTAATCTGTTTCATTCAAATCGAATATCCAACTTTTAACTGTAATTCATTTTAATTTTGGGCCAGGCAGGAGAATATAAATGAATCGTCCCTTGCGTCGCACACTTGTACGTTCAGCACTTTATTGAGCTTCGGCAGCACAGATTCATAATCCCTGATTTTGCAGTTGGTTGTATTGGCTGTAAAAAGCTCAGTCATATTCTACAGTACAAGTGTGCGACGCAACAGCCGATACCATGTAATACTAAAGCCTGGTTAATAATTTCCCAGACCGGTTACTTTACTGCAAAATTTGGGATACTAAAAAGCCCTGTAACGAAATTTGCTACAGGGCTTTTTACTACAGGATTAAAAATCTATTTATCGTCAGGATTGTTTAACTTAAAAATGATTGCCGCAAGCGCACCGCCGCCAAAACAACCAACAGCATAAACCCAAATATCGCTCCATGATTTAAGATGCATCAGGCTAATGCCTACTGCCACTGCCGGGTTGAAAGCCCCGCCGGATATGGGACCCAGGGCATAAGCCATTGAAAGAACGGTAAAGCCAATTGCCAAACCGTAAAAACTGTTTCCGCTGGTGCCCTTTGCAGTTGCCACATTTAAAACTACATAAGCCAGTGCAAATGTGCCAAACAACTCGGCAATTAAAGCATTGGTACTATTTGCCATGGCGGTTGCTTCTGCGGGCATTTTATCGCCCATTAAAAACATTACTGCAAATGATGCAGCAATACCACCAATAACCTGTACAAGCATATACGGAATGGCTTCGCCAATGCCAATTTTTCCACGCACTAAAACTGCAAGCGTAACGGCAGGGTTGTAATGAGCACCGGAAATATGCCCTCCTGCAAAGATCATAACCATTAAAACGGATCCAATTGCAATGGGGGCATAATCGCCCTTACCTCCGATTACAACCATACCGATGGTTAACACAAGAAAAAAAGTACCAATAAATTCTGTGATTAATTTTTTCATAAACAAAGATTTAGATGTCTGGTGATGAATAGAAAACTTAAACCAATATAGATTCATTTTGTGAAAAACAAATAAATAGCAAACTGTTTTTTTATTCAGATCCCTAAATGCACCATGCAATAGAAGATAGAGCGAATAAAATCCCCCGGAAAATACTGCATTAAAATACCGGGTTAAAGGGCTTTTAAATACTATTTTACAGAAGATAAATATCTGCTATAAATGAGAACCATACTGCTGTAAAACAGTTCTGGTAATTTTCCGCATCCGCTTACTTTTTAGGGTATTTTCCGCAAATAAATTTTTATTTTTTTATAAAAAAGAATCCTACTTTTAGAAAACATAATAACGCCGACGAACCGCCGGAATTCCTTCACAATTTTAAAATTAAATCCCATGGTTCAGACAGACATCTCACAACTTTCAAAGGAATGCAATCAATGGAGAGAGCATTTGCGTTCCAGCCGCGAAGAGTTTAATAAATTTAGAATCCAGTTACAGCATGTAGCAGGCAAATCGCTCTCGAAACAACAACTTACCGACCTGGAGCATTACCAAAACCAACTCCACATTCAGCTCATCAACATCCACGACCTTAAACAGGCGGTAAAAGCACATGATAAAAAAATAAGTTTGGAAGTAGCTTCCACCGGCGGATTGGTGACGGAAGACACCTACACAGATCACGAAAATCTTTACGATGAGTACCAGTCGCTTGATCAAACACTGAATGACCTGCGTACTGATTTTGAAGGATTTGTAAACAGTTTATCTTAACAGTTTAATTAATAAAACGAATGTCTTTAATGTGCGTGGCTGCGCTCATTAAATTATTCTTCTCCTCATCCATCGGAATATGATGGTTATAATCATATATAAGTCTGAAAAATTATTCTAAAGACTTTGTATCAATGATAAGCATAGGATTGTTTGCCGGTATGTTGGCTCATTTTTATGATTAAGAAAAGCGTTGTATTTTGTTGCTGCATAAAACTATGCAGCGCAAAATCCGGGTAACGGAACTGCACCTGGAACTGTTGATTATATAATCAGAACGATGCAGGGTGCGACGCAAGAGAAGCTTCATAGCAGTAATTCAGTTTGGTACATCATGGTTTTCCGGTGGCATATTTTAATCATTTCTAAAAATTATTGCCATGGCTGAATTTGATACCTCACACGTAAAAAGCATTGTCTTGCTGGGCCACGCCGGCTGCGGTAAGACAACATTGGCGGAGTGCATGCTCTACGAAGCAGGCCTTATTACCCGCCGCGGAACCATCGCCGAAAAAAGCACAGTTGGAGATTACCACGAACTTGAACAGGAACGTGGTAATTCTATTTTTAGCAAGCTCCTGCACACAAAATGGCGTGGTTACAAAATTAATATTCTTGATACTCCTGGCTATGATGATTTTACCGGGGAAGTAATCTCAGCGCTGCGTGTAGCGGACACCGGTGTGATGCTGGTGAATGCTGCCATGGGCGTAGAAGTAGGAACTGACATTCTTTGGGAATACACCGAACAGTTTAAAACCCCTATGATCTTCGCGGTAAACAAGCTCGATGATGACCGTGCAGATTTTGATAAAACCGTGCATGAAATTAAAGGCCATTTTGGTACAAAGGTACTCGTGGTACAGTATCCCCGGCAACAGGGCGCAGGTTTTCACGAGATCATCGATGTGCTGCGTATGACCATGTATCACTTTAAAGATACCGGTGGTAAGCCGGAGAAATTACCAATACCTGCAGAAGAAAAATCAAGGGCCGAAGAACTGCACAAGGAACTGATTGAATCTATTGCAGGCAGCGATGAAACATTGATGGAAAAATATTTCGACAAGGGCGAACTGGAAGAAGACGAGATGAAGGAAGGTTTAAAGAAAGCAATGATTAATCATGAACTGTTTCCATTATTCTGTTTATCTGCAGAGCGCAATATGGGCAGCGGCAGGCTAATGGGTTTTATTGATAATGTTTGCCCAAGCGCCAATGAAATGCCCCCGCAAAAAACAAAGAGCGGCAGCATATTAACAAGCGATGCAAACGGTCCTGCATGCATATTTATTTATAAAACAGTAAGTGAACCGCATGTGGGCGACCTCTCGTTTTTTAAAGTGTACAGTGGTACCGTAAACAGCGGCATGGAACTTGAAAATGAAACAACCGGCGTAAGTGAAAAAATTAACCAGTTGTTTATGGTTGAGGGAAATAAAAGAACGAATGTAAACGAACTTGTTGCAGGTGATATTGGTGCTACTTTAAAATTAAAGAACACTCATGTAAACAATACCCTGCATATAAAAGGTAAAAATTATGAACTAAACCCAATAGAATTTCCTGCCCCAAATATGACGGTAGCCATTGAGACGATCAAGAAAGGCGAAGAGGAAAAATTATCCATGGCACTTCATCAATTGCGGGAAGAAGACCCCACCCTGCTCGTAGAAGTTTCGAGCGAATTAAAACAGATACTGATACATTGCCAGGGCGATATGCACCTCGCTGTTGCCAAATGGAAAATAGAGAATAATCATAAGTTGGAAGTTAAGTTTACAAAGCCACGCATACCATACCGCGAAACCATCCGCAAAATGGCCGAGAGCAGTTACCGTCATAAAAAACAAAGCGGTGGTGCAGGCCAGTTTGGCGAAGTGTATATGCGCATTGAGCCATGGCACGAAGGCTTACCCGAACCTGCCGGGCTCAATGTGCGTGGCCGCGATACTTACCCGCTCGACTGGGGCGGCAACCTGGTATTTTACAACTGCATTGTGGGCGGTGCAATTGATATCCGCTTCCTTCCTTCCATACTAAAAGGCGTAATGGAAAAAATGCACAATGGCCCCCTTACCGGCAGCTATGTTCGCGATGTGCGTGTATGCGTGTACGATGGAAAAATGCACCCGGTTGACAGCAATGATATATCGTTCAAGATCGCAGGGCTGCAGGCTTTCCGCCAGGCATTCCAGGATGCAGACCCGCAGTTGCTGGAACCTATTTACCAGGTAGAAGTATTATGCCCCGATGATCTTACCGGTGCAGTAATGGGCGACCTTCAAAGCCGCCGTGCCATTGTGGAAGGCATAGAGGCAGAAGGCCATTTTCAAAAGATCATTGCAAAAGTTCCGCTGGCCGAAATGGATGGTTATTCATCTTCCCTGCGTTCAATTACGCAGGGCCGCGCCAAGTTTAAAAGCAAGTACTTTGAGTATGCCCAGGTTAGCTACGAGCTGCAGAAAAAATTGACCGAAGATTACAGCAAAATTGCAAGGGAAGAATTTGCTTAGTTTTAATTGTTTTAGTTTTTCTCATTAAAAGAGAATAAGAAATATGTCAGTTTTTTTATTCTCTTTTTTATTAGCCCAGCTCAAGTAATGGTATGAAGCTTTACTTGCGTCGCACTCTTGTACTGTATATCATTTTTGAGCAAGCCCTCACTCAGCGGTTTTAATATTACTTAAAGAGTTTAGGCATAGTTCAAAACACTTTAAATAAAATATACCAATGCAAACGTTTGATTTCATTTCTATCGCTAATTTGTTTTAGTTTGAGATGCATCAAAAAATCAGTTGGGCAACAACTAAAACAGGGCTTCAAAAAACTATTCGGTTTCAAACAAAAATTACCAATCCCATTGATATGAAAAGAAGGAACATCATTAAAAGCTTAACACTGCTGCC
>JANXWM010000005.1 GCA_025351145.1 Chitinophagaceae bacterium | reverse complement strand
CGAAGGGCGTCACCGGCGAAGCCGCGTTCGTGCTCCTGCGCGATCGGCTCCAGACCTTCGCCGACCAGAGCGGCGCGAGCGGCGCGACCGGGAGGGCCTGGGTGATCACGCCGGCGCCCACCGACAACCCGCTGAACATCTACGGGTGGCCGGGCTTCCCAAGCTTCTATAATTGGCATTACTACTTTCCATGCAGCTTCCACCTGGTCGCTGCGCATGAACTGTGTGGCATTGCCTTCCATAACATCGAGCAACAATGTTTCATAAGCTTCTGGTTCCTGGCCATCGTAGGCATCGTGGTAACTGAAGATCATATCAACGGGATTGAGCGTCATACTTTGCCCCGGGCGCTTTGCCTGGAACCGTAAACGGATATCCATCTCTGGCTGAATGCTGATGGTTAAACGGTTGCTGCGCCATGTTTCTGCCGCTTCCGGCGGAAAGGCAAAATGCGGAGCCTGCTTGAATTGTATGGTAATAATAGAGGTTTTCTGGTGCAGGAATTTTCCGGTGCGCACATAAAAAGGCACATCCTGCCAGCGCCAGTTATCAATGTAAAATTTTACCGCGGCAAAGGTTTCAACCGTTGAGTTGGCATCAACCTTATCTTCCTGGCGGTAGGCTTTTGCTTTTTCACCTTTCATCCATCCCTCGGAGTACTGCCCACGCACTGCATATTCGTGTACCTGGTCTTTGCTTATTTTACGCAGGGCATTGAGCACATCCACTTTTTTATTGCGAATTTCATTGGCTTCAAAACTTACCGGCGCTTCCATACCCACCATGCAGAGCAGTTGCAGAATATGGTTTTGCACCATATCTCGCAATGCGCCACTTTGCTCATAATAACCGCCACGGCCCTCTACGCCCACCGTTTCTGCCACGGTTATCTGCACATGATCTATATAGTTGCGGTTCCAGATAGGCTCGAACAATGCATTAGCGAAACGCAGTGCCAGTATGTTTTGTACGGTTTCTTTGCCCAGGTAATGATCTATACGATATATCTGGTCTTCGGCAAACATACCGGTTAACAACGCATTGAGTTCTGTTGCGCTTGTAAGATCGTGGCCAAAAGGTTTTTCAATAACTATGCGGGTACATCGTGTGTCGGCACAAATATTTAATGCGCCTAATTTGCTCGCAATATCCGGCACTAATTGCGGGGCAACCGCGAGATAAAAAATCACGTTTGGATGCTCGCCCCATTGCTGTTCCAGTTCTTTTACATGATCGCTTATTTTGGAGTAAGACGCCGCATTTTCTGCATCCATTTGCAGGTAAGAAACCTGTTGACTAAACCCGGCCCAGTACCCATTTTGTTCGCCCTTACGGCGGCTGAACTGCTGAATGCTTTCCAGCAAATGTTCGCGGAATTTATCGTTTGAATATTCAGTGCGGCCAAGGCCTACAATTGAGAATTTTTCAGGCATCCATTCATCGATAAATAAATTGAATAAGGCGGGTGCCAGTTTTCTTTTGTTTAAATCGCCGCTGCCGCCAAAAATAAATATCACGGATGCAGGCGGACGTTTATTATTGTTTTTCGTGTTCATAAGCCCAAACCTCCAACAGGAGGAATTAAAAAGTTTATAAATGTTTTTATGCCAAGCTTTCTGATTTACTATGAAGCTTTTGTTGTGTCACTCACTTGTACGTTCTGTTATATATTCAGCAGTGTGAAGGGACTGCGGGTTTCCTAATTCCGTCTTCCAAATTCCTATTCCCCACCCTTCATCTTTTTCACAAAATCTGCCATTCTTTGCTGCATTTCACTTTCAGGAATATTTTCTACCCGGGTGGCAATATACCAATGGTTGCCGCTTGGGTCAATTACAAAAGCTTCCCTGTCGCCATAGAACTGCGTAACAGGTTCCATTACTGAAAGTGCGCCTACTTCAACTGCTTTTTTATATACAGCATCTGCATCTTCCACAAAAAGATGAATTGCACATGGCATTGGCTGAAAGCCTTGCTGCACTTCACTCATTTCAATATAAGAATTACCAATCTGCATACAGGCATTGGCAATACTGCCATTTGCTGCCTTTGATATACTTATTTGCTTTGCACCGAAAGCATGTGTAAGAAAACCCATCAGGTTTTGCAAACCCTCCACGTGCAGGTAAGGTGTTATGCTTCTAAAGCCTTCCGGTATTGGATTAACTGGCATTGTGCTGTTTTATTTATTGTTCTCAATCTGCAGATTTGCTGTTCTTAAATCAATTCCATTCTGTATGAAACTTCCCTTCTTTATCTGTACGCTCATAAGTATGCGCACCAAAGCAATCGCGTTGCGCCTGTATTAAATTGGTAGGCATCCGTTCGGTTGTATATGCATCATAGTAACCGAGCGTACTCATTAATGCTGATGCTGCAATTTTACTTTGCACAGACTGCATGATAACATTGCGCAAACTTTGCTCTTTCGACTGAAGGATGGAGGCAAGTTTAGCATTGAGCAGAATATTTGGAAGCGCCAAATTTTCTGCATACGCAGCATAAAATGTTTCTAATAAAGCAGACCGGATAATGCAACCACCCCTCCAAATTTTTACAACATCCTGCATGGGAATATCCATTTTTAATTCAATGGAAGCTTTATGCAGCATAGCCAATCCCTGTGCGTAACAAAGAATAGTTGCAGCATACAAAGCTTCACCCACCTGGTTTATAAAAGCAGTCTTATCAGAAGATACCAATTCAATAATTGGTTTATAAAGAGCAGCAGCCTGAACCCTTTCTTCTTTGCATGCAGACAGTGTACGCAGTGCTACTGCGGCATCAATAGTTGGAATAGCTACAGGTAATTCCATTGCATCCTGGCTGGTCCATTTGCCGGTGCCTTTGCTGCCTGCTTTATCAAGGATCATGTCAACCAAACGGTTGCTGCTGAGATCATCGGGCTGCAGAAAAATATCCCTTGTTATTTCCACAAGGAATGATTGCAGTTCGCCTTCGTTCCATTGTTTAAAAACCTCGTGAAGTTCATCGTTGGTTAAGCCTAATCCACGTTTTAAAATATCGTACACTTCGCTGATCAACTGCATAAGGGCATATTCAATTCCGTTGTGTACCATTTTTACATAATGGCCTGCCGCATCTTTGCCCATATATGCCACACATGGTTCTCCGTTCACTTTTGCTGAAACTGCTTCCAGCAAAGGCTGTACATGGTGCCATGCTTCCACATCGCCGCCGGGCATAATGCTGGGGCCGGTTCTTGCACCTTTTTCACCACCACTAACACCCATGCCCATAAAATGAAAGCCCTTTTCTTCAAGGTAAGTTACACGGCGCAGTGTATCGGTATAGTGAGAGTTGCCGCCATCAATTATAATATCTCCCTTTTCTATCAACGGAAGCAGGCTTTCAATTACATTATCAACTGGTTTACCGGCAGGTACAAGCATCATGATCTTTCTTGGTGGCTGCAGTTGCTGCACGAGCCCGGCAAGTGTGGCTACTCCTTTTACAACTGTGCCGGGAGTAGCTGAGGACTCTAATGCTGTAACTTTTTTTGCATCAAGATCGAAGCCGATAACGGGGAAATGATGATCGGCCATGTTGAGTAAAAGGTTTTGTCCCATAACACCAAGGCCTATCATTCCAAAATCGAATAGTTTATTTTCCATGAAAGCTGCTTTGAAAATTGAGGTGCAAGTTAGAAAAAGGATTGATACCAGTTGTACGTGATATAAAATTGAACCGCTATAATTATTGTGGAAGGGCTGTTGAAAGCTGCATAGAATTTTTGCTGTACAAGTGTGCGATGCAACGGAAGCATCATAGCTGGCTGAAGCCTGGTACAAAATGCATTTTATCTCTTTCTATATTGTGAGGCATTTATTTAGTTAAAACATTTTTAAATACACCCGTTAATTATGAAGTTAAATTTGGTAAACAAACAATGGATGATATAAAAATTTTGAAAGTAAGCCGGATGGGCATAACGTTTGAAATTATTTTAGATTTCGCCTCAACGGGTTTAAGGTAATTTATTTATTTTTTTTCTATGCCGCATTTTTTCAAGCCTTTTGTAAATTTCACTCTTTCGGGTTCCGGTAATTTCATCACCCAGCAACATGCCCCATGGTTTTAATTCTTCAACCCGGTCGAATATAACTTTAAGGATTGCAATACCGGGAATGGAAAGAAACATGCCCGATATACCTGCCAGTGCCCCTCCGGTTATTACCCCAAGAATAGAGATCAGCGCATTTATCTTTACTTTAGAACTTACTATTTTAGGCATTAGTATGTTATTGTCAATAAACTGAACAATCATAAGTACAATTGCAACCCATATAATATCGGTAATATACTGCGAGGATGTAAGGGTTATTATCATACATATAATTGTGGCAATGAGCCCGCCTATATATGGTATCATATTTAAAATTGCTGCCATAAGCCCCAAAAGGATAGCATATTGAACACCAATAACTACAAAGCCAATTGCATTTAAAGAGGCAACAATAGACATTTCTATTATAAGCCCTGCCATATAGCTTTGAACAATTATCCGCGATTCTTTTAAAATATCAGCTACTTTTTCTTCATGTTCTTTATTAAAAATATCGGCCAGAAATTTTCTGATCATATCTCTGTAATACAATAGCAGGAATGAATACACCGGGATTAATAATATGTAAGTAATAGTTTGGGTAACGCTTAAAAAAGTTTGCCCAATAAAGCCGGTACCCGAATCCTTTATTTTATCCGTTGCATTATTAATGATCTGCGTTTGTTCTTTTGTTGTAAAAGGGAGGTTTCTGTTAATCCATTCCTGAAGTGTTTGTAAATGTTCATTCAGCCGATTTTGAATAGCAGGAATGTCACTCATAAAGCGCACAATCTGTGTTGCAAGAAAATAAATAATGCCTGAAATAACAATAATAGAAATTATCAAAGAAATAATGATTGCTATAGCCCTGGGAATCCCTTTTCTTTCCAAAAAAACATTAACAGGCAATAATAAAATTGCCAGTAACAGTGCAAAGGCAAAAGGCACAATTATATTCTGGCCCAGAAAAATAATGCACGCAATAAGCGACAACATCAGCAACTTTAAAGCAAGACGAATAAAAAAAGGTATTTCGTTAAAATTATTCATTGATATTTGAATTTAAGAAAATGCCTCCTTCCTGAAAAACAGGAAGAAGGCATTTCACTGAAGGGTATACCCATTAATTTACAGGCTTTCAATCCATTCGATTACTGACTCTTTTGTTTTGCCTGTTTTCTTCTGCAGGCGGCCCACCAATTCGTCATCTTTCCCTTCTTCGTACAGAAGGTCATCATCAGTAAGGTCGGCATATTGTTGTTTTACCTTACCCTTTATCTCGTTCCAGTTGCCTTTCAATTTTAGTTTCCAGCTCTCCATGTTTTTCATTTTAGTTATTAATAAAAAAGATTGTTGCAGTCAATTTCAATAAAAATTTTGTGCCGGGCAGCATATCGCTGTGGCATCGCCTCTTGCGTCGCACACTTATACGTTCCGATTAAATATCAACAGTTCCAAACACAGTCCTGTTGCCTGGATCCGGCATTTCATAATGAGAAACCTGCAGCTTTTACGTTATCAGACCCGGTTCTGTTTCTATGCTCTGCGTATAACTTTTAGCAAAATAGCAATAATGGCAATTACAAGAAGGATATGGATTATACCCCCGGTATAAAAACCACCAAAAAAACTGATTGCCCATATTATAACTAAAATAACAGCGATTAAATACAGTAAGTTTCCCATAATAAATATTTTGTATTAGTGAATAATAAACAGGTAATGAAAAAAGGCTGCCAAAAATTTACGATCTGCTGAAATGCAATGGCAGTATGAGTTTTAGAAATATTATTTGAGGATTAGCGTGTTTTATTTGTGGAGAACATTCTACACCTGAGAAAAAAAATACAATGAAAATTGCATTTATATAAAACAGGTGATTATTGGTACAGGCCGCGGGCAGATATGTAAGGTTTTTTGTGCGAAAAAAATTTTTGGGGGATTTTAAAAGCACGCGGAATTAATGAGTTATGTTTTCCAAAGTAGTATTAATTGCTGCAATGGTAAATGGTTTACCTAAAAAATAATCAGCCCCTTTATTAAGGGCATTTATTTTGTCGTTTAAGGTATCATGTGCTGTAATCATAATAATCTTTATTTGGGGATAAGCAGCTTTTATAAAAGTAAGAAAATCTACCCCCAAACCATCTGGTAAATGATTATCGAGGATAAGTATATCGGGAGTATCTTTTTTCAGGGCTTTCTCTGCGTCCAATAAATTATTCACATAGCCTGAAGCTAATTTTTTCTTATTCAATATACCCGATAACAGGTAGCAGATATCCAGGTCATCTTCTACAATAAGAACCTTAAAAACCCTGGATTTAATAGTATCTATTTCCAATTCTGACTTTATTTTATATAAACCAATGATATTCATTCACTAAGTAGCAGCAAAAATCAAACAATATTTTCCATAAATAAGGATTTATAATTCTTTTGCAGTTGAAATCTGTTTTTTTCTCACATAGTTTTAATGAAAAATTAAATTTCTCAAAAAATTTGTGTTTCGCTAATTCTACACATTGCTGATTTAATGACACAAAAAATGAGGCAAAAAAATGCATTAATGCTCTTTTGCAGAATTTGGCAAGTACAATATAAACATGTCAATCTTGGCAAGGTATTTTCTTAATCTTTTTTCCGCCAGTTTTTAATAACAATTTTGAATTGATATTATTTACGGCCGTTGCTAAAGTAAAACACCTTTATCCGGGCTGGCAATTTTTAAACTAAATTCTGTACACATGATCAGTATGAAGAAAATTATATTTGACAGATGGTCGTACATAGATGCCGGGGCGTTGGGAAAAAGGCAGGCATGGATCTTATTGGTCA
>JANXWM010000798.1 GCA_025351145.1 Chitinophagaceae bacterium | reverse complement strand
GATAGTACCGGTGCACCCTATGTAATTTATACAGATAACTACCGCTATAATAAAGCTACTGTGAAAAAGTATAACGGAACTTCATGGGTCAATGTCTGGAACTTGGGTTTTTCGTCCGGCGAAGTGGTCTATACTTCTCTTGCTATTGGTGAAGACCAGACATTATATGCAGTATATAAAAACTACCGCAGTGATGGAAAAGCTGTTGTGATGACCCATAAAGGGCTTGATGGAGAAATCTGGGTACCTATGGGCGCACGATGGATTTCAGAAAACAGTGCGCTCAATATTTCACTTGCAGTAGATAAAAACAATATCCCTTTTGTTGCGTATACTCCTTTGGCAACAGACCGGAAACTGACGGTAAAAAAATTAATTAATGCTACCTGGCAAGTTGTAGGAAAAGAAAAGTTTTCTACAGGCTATGTGTATAGTTCGGCACTTGCATTGAGCAGTGACGGTACGCCATATGTGGTATATAGCGACAGGGACAACAGCTCAAAAGTCACTGTTATGAAATATACTGGCACGGATTGGAGCGTGGTTGGAGCATCTGGGTTCAGTGCAGGAGTTGCAAATAACCCTTCCCTTTCAATTTCAAATGAAGGTGTACCCTACGTTGCATATCAGGATGGAAAAAATAGTTTTAAAATTACGGTAATGAAATATACCGGGACCTCCTGGGTAACGGTTGGTATCCCTGGATTTTCGGCAGGTACCGCAGATAATATTTCACTGCAACTTGATCACAATGGAACACCCTATGTCGCGTATCGTGATTACGCAAATGCCAATAAAATTAGTGTGATGAAATATACCGGCACTGCATGGATATCCGTAGGCAGTCCCGGATTTTCTGGTGCAGCAATTGATTACGCGTCACTGGCAATTGATCCAAGCGGAATGGTATATGTTGCCTATCAGGATTACAGCACTATTTTCCAGGCAACAGTTATGCGCTTTGACGGCATTAGCTGGGTTCCCATCGGGAATGTTGGATGTACTCCTGATCAGGCTTTGTACGTAAAAATCGCTACCGATCAAGCGGGTGCTGTGTATATCGCATATGCAGATGGCTCAAATGGGTATAAATCAACGGTCTCAAAATATGATGGCACACAATGGGTTCCGGTTGGTAACGCTGGATTTACTTCAGGGTACGCTTCTTATATTTCTTTCACCGTAAATCCGAATGCCACCTCGTATGTTGCCTACACCAATTTAATAGGTCCCTTATTAGCATTTGCCTATGACGCAGTTGTATTACCGGTACATCTTCTTTCATTTAACGCAGCTGTGGAAGGAAGCAGTGGAAAACTGCTTTGGTCTGTTTCGAATGAAATGAATGTTGATCGGTATGAGGTGGAGAGAAGTAGTGATGGATTTAATTACACAACCATTGACAATATACAAGCTACCGGTAGATTACTAAGTAATTCCTATCAGTCTTATGATACCAAGCCTATGTTAAACATAAATTATTATCGGTTAAAAATGATAGATAAAGATGGTGCTTTCACTTATAGTAAAGTCATTCAAATAACTTTTGCTGAAAAATATATAGTGACGCTGTACCCACTTCCTACACATGAGTACATGATTATTAGCAATGCCGAAAAGTTTAAACATGTGCAGGTAGTAAATATGCAAGGTCAGGTAGTAAAGCAATTCAATAATACAGGGAATAACAAGTTTAGTTTAACGGGAATTACAGCTGGTTTTTATTTTGTCAGATTGATAAATGATAGTAGCGTTATGACACTAAAGCTGGTTAAAGAATAAGAGCATTTGAATTAATCTAATTGTTCTCATGAAATTCATGTAATATTTTTACCCTAGTTTTTTAAGGGATTAGGGTTGAAAAATTAGACCAGCAGAAACTGGTCTTTTTCTTTTTAGGCTATTCATTTTGGTTGCTTTATTAACGGGCCCATTCACTTCCGTGCTGGCAATTGTATTCTTCTCAACTCACATTATTGATTTATAAACGTCACTATTTTCGAATGATACTTTTGCAAGGGCTGAACCCCTCGTATCTCCCACTTAACAAGTGTTGGGGTAGATACGCCAATAAGCTCGGCAGCACTCACCTGGAATATTCCCAATTGCAGCCGCTTGTTTCTGATTTTCTCTCCCCACGTCATGGTATTATCTAACTCCTTATATTTGAGTGGTTTTGCTACCGTTTTATCCAATCTGGAAAAAGGCAACGCTGGGAAATAGTATTACCGAAGCTAAGTACACACTAATCATCGTCTTTCTTTTCGCCTTGCTTTACAAATGCGGCGCGTTTTGGTGCGGGCACAATTGCGTTTTCGCCTTTAACTGCCTTCCATATTACTTCGGTAAATTCGCGGTCGGGTATGCGGTCTTCTTTGGTAAAATCAAATGTTTCGCTTTTGCGCTGCCATGCATTGCTGGCTTTATTTTTTTCATTGATATCCCACTGCAAAGGCTTTGCATTGAATGCTGTAAAATTGGGCGTGGCCTGGAAGCAGCGCCACATGGGCACCGCAGCCGCATCGTACTGGCTCATGGGTGGAATGCCAAGAATTAATTCCATCGTGCGCAGCATGGAAGTGGTAGAGTACATGGTATGATCAACAAAATTTCTTTTTACATAAGGGCCGGCAATATATGCCGGGCTTCGGTGTGCATCTACATGGTCGGGGCCATCCTGTGCATCATCTTCAAGCACAAACACAACACTCTCTTTCCACGCAGGGCTTTTGCTTAAATAATCGATGAACATACCCACAGCAAGATCATTATCAGCACAATGAGCAAATGGTGTTGGTCTACCTTTACTCAGGCCTTCCGTATGGTCGTTAATGATGCGCAGCGTATTCATTTGAGGCAATGCATTGGCAGCAACGAGCGAATCAAAATCACGTTTCCATTGACCTACCCTTGTGGTATCGCGAACTGTTTGGTCCCAGCTTGTATAGTAGGTGCAATAATGATCTTTAAGCACAGGAATATTAGGCTTGTAATCATCGGCAAACTCGCCGTAAGTTCTGTAGGTTACACCCGCACGTGCACAATGTTCCCAGATAAAACCGCCTTTATTGTTCGCGATTCCACGGTTGCCTTCGGCATCATAGTCGCCGCCCCGGCCACCATAACTTGTAGGCCATGTTTTTTCCAGGTAATCATCGGCATAACCACCCATGCTCCAGTTATGGCCATCGGCACTTACTTCAGCATCAACATAAAAATTATCGAGCAGCACAAACTCTCTTGCAATTGAATGAAGGTTGGGCGTTATTTTTTCACCAAACAAACATAAGGCTG